>CAZBEU010000405.1:0-2568 GCA_964491005.1 uncultured archaeon
ACTTATATTTATTATTAACAAAAGTATATTTATTTCAAAACAATAGAAATCAAATCTATTATATTTTTTTTAGAAAATAAGAACATAGAAATATGTTTTTTTAATATTAAATTATTCATTAATCTAAAAAATTCAGATAAAAAAAATTTATATACTTAAATTAAAAAATCAAATAAATAAAATAACCCTATTACTTTCAGTGAATAATAGAAATGGAAAGAAGATTATTAATTATCTCAAATAGATTACCTGTCTCAGTTAAAAAAGAAAATAATGAAATTAAATATGTTCGTAGTCTGGGAGGATTAGCTACGGGATTAGAATCATTTCATCAATCACATAATAGTATGTGGATTGGATGGCCTGGAATCGTTTATGAAGAGATAGAAGATAATATTGATGAAATAAAAGAACATCTAAAAGAAGAATATAACTGTTATCCAATCTTTATTACTGAGGAAGAAAAAGAAAAATTTTATGGGGGTTTTTGTAATAAAACTATTTGGCCTCTTTTTCATTATTTTATTGAATTCACTGTATTTGAAGATGAATTATGGAACTTTTATAAAATAGCTAATAATAAATTTTATAAAGCTATATTAGAAATTGTAAAATCGAATGATATTTTATGGATTCAAGATTATCATCTTATGCTTTTACCCAATCTTATAAGAAATAGCATACCTGATGCTACTATTGGATATTTCTTACATATTCCCTTTCCCTCTTATGAAATTTTTAGATTGCTACCTTGGAGAGAAGAAATCCTAAAAGGGCTCTTAGGTTCAGACTTAATTGGTTTTCATACTTATGATTACGAAAGGCATTTTTTAAGTAGTGTTCACAGATTATTATCAATTGATTTTACAATGAATCAAATAAATTTACATGGAAGAAATATTAAGGTAGATACTTTTCCAATGGGAATAGATTATGACAAGTTTCAGAAAATAGCTAATACTTCAAGTGTAAAAAATAAAGCAAAAGCTATAAGTAAAGAAATTGGTCACTATAAAGTGATACTTTCAATTGATCGAATGGATTATACAAAAGGGATAAAACTAAGATTGGAAGCTTTTGAATTATTTTTAGATAGTTATCCAAACTGGAGAGAAAAAGTTATTTTGATGTTTGTTATTGCCCCCTCTCGTTCTGATGTAGAGGAATATCAAAATTTAAAAAAAGAAATTGATGAACTTGTTGGTAAAATCAATGGAAAATATAGTAAAATTGGATGGAATCCTATTCTCTATCGACATAAACCTTTAAATATAGAAGAACTTGTAGCGTTATATACGATTTCAGATATTATTCTAATTACACCAATAAGAGATGGAATGAATTTAATTGTAAAAGAATATATTGCTTCTAAATTAAATAGAGAGGGGATAACTATACTAAGTGAAACGGCTGGTGCTGCAAAACAGTTATTTGAAAGCATTATTGTTAATACAAACAATAAAAACCAAATGATTGAAGCAATTAATAGCGCTTTAACAATGTCTAGAGATGAAAAAATAGAACGAATGAGTGTAATGCAAAAAAGAATTAAAAATTATAACGTTTTGAATTGGGCAGAAGATATACTTGAAAATCTTCTCTTAGTAAAAGAAAAACCTCAAGATAAAACAATAAGATATCTAAATCAAACAAAAAAAGAAGAATTGTATTTAAAGTATAATCAAGCAAAAAAAAGATTAATAATTCTTGATTATGATGGAACTTTAGTACCATTCTATGATAATCCTAAAGACGCTAAACCCGATGATGAGATTATAGAAATATTAAAAACTCTTATTGAAGATAAAAAAAATAGAGTATCTGTTGTTAGTGGGAGAAATAAAGAAACACTTTCAGAATGGTTTAAAAATCTTGATATTATATTAATTGCTGAGCATGGATTATGGATAAAACATTTAATGGATGAATGGAATACAATAGATTATTTAAAAAATAATTGGAAAGAAGATATAAGACCAATTTTAGAAAAATACGTCAATAGAACACCTGGATCTTTTATAGAAGAAAAAGAATTTTGTTTAGTATGGCATTATAGAAAAGTGGAATCAGAACTTGCGGACATAAGAACTAGAGAATTAGTTGATTTTCTGAAGAATTTTACACATGGAGAAGACTTGACCATACTTGATGGAAATAAAGTTGTTGAAATAAAAAATGCTTTAATAAATAAAGGTATTGCAATTTCTAATTATTTACTTAAGGATTATAACCCAGAGTTTATATTTATTGCAGGGGATGATATAACAGATGAAGATATGTTTGAATTAATTAATTCGATTAGTAATTCTTTTACGATAAAAATAGGATTTTCAAGAACTAATGCTAAATATAACATTTTCTCTGTTGAAGAATGCCGTAATTTATTAAAGGAAATGATTAAAAAATAATAAAATTAATAAAGAAATATATAAAATGATGGAATCCATAATAAATCAATATGAAAAAATCGTCGATTATGAATATATTCATAATTTATTTGAAATTTCTAAACCTCTCTGCCATAGGAGTATTGTTCATATTAACTCAACAATCTATGGAGGTGGTGTA
>CAZBEU010000406.1:0-2097 GCA_964491005.1 uncultured archaeon
ACGACAGATATCAACATGGATACAAAATCTCCTTTATTTTGAACATCGAAAAAAGAATTTTTTAATTCCTCGAAGACGAGAGATTTCTGAGATTAAGAAAGGAGGATTTTCAAAATCTATCACTAATGGAAAGCGATTTCAAGGCGCCTATGTAATTACCCCTGTACCTGGTATTCATTTTAATGTAGTAGTTATGGATTTTTCTTCATTATACCCTACTATTATAAAAGAATACAATCTCTCTTATGAAACGGTTCAATGTCCTCATAATGATTGTATTGATAATCTGATCAAAGGAGTAAGCTATCATGTATGTACTCATAAAATGGGTGTGTTTTCATATGTGGTTGGATTTTTTAGAGATATAAGAGTAAAATATTTTAAGCCAAAGTCAAATGATCCATCACTATCAGAAGAACAGAGAAGTTATTTTACAACAATACAACAAGCATTAAAGATTTTTATTAATGGTTCCTATGGCGTGTTTGGAAGCGAAAATTTTCCTCTTTATTGTAACCCTGTTGCAGAAAGCACAACAGCGATTGGTCGATATTCAATTAAAAAAACTATAGAAAAAGCACAACAAATGGATATTGAAGTACTTTATGGGGATACGGATTCTATATTTTTATTAAATCCTTCAAAGAAACAAATGAGTGAAATTTCAAAATGGAGTAAGAATGAATTAGACTTAGATTTAGAAGAAGAAAAAACATATCAATTCTTAGCACTTTCAGAGAGAAAAAAGAATTATATTGGTGTTTATAAAGATACAAAAATAGTAGATATAAAGGGACTTGTTGCTAAAAAGAAGAATACAGCAGAATTCATTAAAAAAATTTTCAGTGATTTGACTGAAATTCTTAAAATAATAACAAATAATGAAGAATTCAAAAAAGCACGGGCAGAAATTGTTAAAAATATTCAAGATAATCTTAGAAAAATAGGCAAACCCAATATCTTTTCTTTAGATGATTATGCTATCAATATATCTTTGCAAAAAACTATATCTCAATATGATAAGGTAGTACCTCAACATGTTAGAGCTTTGATTGAATTAAGGGAATATGAAATAAATACGATAAAAAATGAACCTAATAAAGAACAATTAATTAGAAATATTAATAAAAAATATAATAAGGGTTATGTTGTTTCATTTATTAAATCAAAAGGTAATATTGGTGCTAAAGCTTTAGAAATAGCAAAGTTCCAAGATATTGATATTAAAAAATATAAAGAATTGCTTCAATCTGCTTTAGATCAAGTATTAGATGCTCTAGGGATTTCTTGGGAAGAAATAAAAGGAATAAAAAAAATGGATGCTTTTTTTTAAACTATACATTTTCTTTAAATAAAAAAAAATAATAAACCCATTATAAAACCTGATAATAGAGGATTTAAAATATTATCGTCAATATTTATATTTGAAAGATCGATTACATAAAAACTAAGAGCTCCTCCAACAGCTACTAAAATTATTTTAAAAATAGATATATTCTCAAAAAAAAGGATTAAACAGATGAAAGAGATAACGAAGGATGCAACAACTCCTGCAAAATAACCAATAATAGTTTTATCAGAGTTTTTTGGAAAATGTCTCTTTCCATATTTCAGTCCAAATATTGATGCTACTCCATCTCCTATTGTTCCTATTAATGAAGCAGCTGCAAATACACCAAAAGGAAGAAAGAATATTGGTGTAAAAGAGAGAATTAATACAACTGGTTTTGTAAATTCAAATATTTCATTTCTTTTTAAAGATTTTTGGAGCATATTAGAGACTTTATCTGGTAACAAATAAAAAATATTTCTTTTTTTAAAAATATATGATAATCTCACATAATCTAAAGTAGCAAATAATAAAATTCCAGAATAACCTAATGTAATAATTAAAAATCTTCCGAATTGAAATCCTGAGATATTCCAAATAAGATTAATATTCCATATACCTTCCCAAATATAAATAGCAAAAATCCATAAAAAAATAATAAAAATTGCTGGAAATAAATGAAGAGATTTCCGATAAATATCAGTTCTTAAAGAATATGTAATTTGACTATTTTCTTCTCTATGTTTCTTATCAAATTCTCTTATAAA
>CAZBEU010000407.1:0-2524 GCA_964491005.1 uncultured archaeon
AAATAGCTCATCCTCGATGGGAGCGAGCATGTCTTGATTGAGCCACGGGTAGAACTTGTACCCATCTAGTTTATTTTTTTGCATGCGGTAAGGGACTATCCAAACTGGGAAGTAATTAAATAACTCTAAGTACCAATTGAAAAATTCTTCCGCGTGAGTGATTGGTATGAAGACATCAACAATCACATCCGGTTTTCCCCCCTTCTTAGTTAAAAATGGCAATCGTTCGCTGGTTTTAAGAATATTTGTTGATCCAAGTATAAAGGGTCCTACTAACCATCGGACTACTTTATTCTCAAAAATCCCTCCAGCAACATTCCGTATCGACCAATGGCAATCTGCATCATACCTGAAGAAATAATCTATGGTGGAAAGGAAGTCTTGCTTTTTTTTCATTGCACTTTTGTAATAAATATCGTAGAAATATTCACTCTTGTAAGGAGCTTCCTCCTCATCAACGAAGCTAGCAACGCAGAGTACGTTCATATTCTTAGAAAATATAAGCCCATCCATCATTTCAATATCTTGCTTTCCGTAGTGTTGCTTGATAGCTTCCATGTATTCACTAAAAGTATCATAACGGATGTAATCGATGCGGACACATTTTTTTGCGGGAACAAGCGTGAATTTTAGGAGCGTGATAATTGCAATCGTACCGAAACTCCCGTGCAGCATCTCGAATATTTCATGATTATCACTTTTCGTGCATAACACTATGTCACCTGTTCCTGTCACAATCTCTATTTCTTCACAAGAATCGAAAAATCCCCCATACTTGAAAGACATAGATTCAACTGAACATCCTGCTACTGCCCCGCCTATTGTGATTCCTTTGAGTTCGGAAACACATTGCGGTACGAGCCCATACTTTAAAGTTTCTCCTGCAAGCCTAGCAAAAGTAACCCCTGCTTCTGCAATACACGTCCTTGTATCCGTGTTTATCTCAATAATGTCTGTAAGAGACCTCACGTCAATTGGTTTGTCACTATATTTCGGGTTATCCGGCTGCGGAGCCATATGGGAAACGCTCGCCTTTTTTAAGGAGAAATATTCTCCCGGCTTCGTGTTATCATACGCCTTTCTAACCATTTCAGAGATCGCTTCTACTTTTCTTTTATGTATTGCTAGTTTTTCTTCGCTCATATCAAACACAGGATTGGGATTATTACACGAAACGATCCTTACCAGAATATGGTATGTAAAATCTTTACTTTATTTTAATCTAAAATATTAATCTTAATGGCTTTCAAAATTTTTCTTTAAACTTAAAAATTTCTATTAAACTCGTATACTAAGAAATATTTTTTGGTTTATTTTTAATAAATCATATGATTTTAAAAAAAATATTTGCAGAAAAATTTCAATTTGTTTATTATTTTACAGATAGATATAATTAAGTTATTTTATAAAAGGAATACTCAAATAGATTGTTCAGATCTCTTATGGAACAATAGGGTATAAATCCGTAAAATACATTATTTTGATATGAATCATAAATTTTACTCTCAATCGTTGGATAGTCAGTCACTAGAACAGGTTTATTTAAAGCCAAGAGATAATTCAAGTTGTTGATTACCTCATTTCTCCATGCGCTATCTGTTTTTGCATTATCATAATAAAATACATCTTCACGTCCAATTCCATCTATATGGGTTAAATATGTAGAATTTAAAAGTAAATTATCTCCTCCTTGAGGAAATACAAAAAAATCCATACCAGCAACAGTTTTTACATAAGAAGAAATATTGCTTACAAAATCGATCATTAACCAGTCGGAGTGATTAACAGTGGATTCGAAATATTCATAGGTATCTATCATATCCATATAGATCCCATCAAATCCCTGAGCAATAATCCTATCTAAATATTCATACACAATTGTTTGCCACTGAGCGTCCCAATATTTTACCTTATAATTTCCTTCCCATTCTGGATTTTCTTCATATAACCACTCTGGAGCTAAAGGATCTGGAATACCATCCATATTATTATCCCATGAATTATTCCAGTAAAATCTATAACTTTCAGCTTCTCCAATTGAAAGATAGGCAAGTAAATATTTTTCCATCTCTCCTGAAGATTGCATGTAACTTACATTCGAAGGAGAAAATTCATTTAATTCATCCCCATCAGAAGAATAATCAAGGACCATTAGATCATATCTCGAATTTCTTACTTCATCAATATCAATATCCTGAAGTATATATCCAAAATCATCGATCTCTCTTCCTCCCAACGTAAAAACCACTCGATTAAGATATGGGTATGTATCTCCATCGCTTTTAAGAATGTAAAAGGTTAAAAAGGAAATTCCGATAATAGAAAAAAGAATAATTACTATAAAAAAGCTAGATATTACTGTTCTTTTATTCATTATTTATCATAATTCATTTTGTGTCTTTTTATTATGTTATAGAACTAATAACTTTTATCTTTTTTTAAAATATTAAGGATTATTTTATTAGAAGTTTTTTTAAAACCGTGAAAAATACTAAGAAAAAATTTGGAAAATCTTGGACATTTT
>CAZBEU010000408.1:0-10547 GCA_964491005.1 uncultured archaeon
ACCTAAACCCACATCAACAACTGTTTTTAGAGTCTCTTTTAAACTCGGATAATTATCATAAAATTCTAAAGCTTCTTCAAAAGTCATATTTAAAATATCGGAAATTGTTTTTTCCTTATGCCTTACTTGAAGAGTTTCAGTATTATATCGTTCACCTTTACATAAATCACATTTTATGTAGATATCAGGTAAAAAATACATTTCTTTTAAAATATATCCAGTACCACTACATTTTCTACAATGTCCTGATTTAGTATTAAAACTAAATCTTCCTTTATCATACCCTCTTTCCTTAGATTCAGGAAGTTGAGCAAAAAATTCTCTAATATAATCCATTGCTTTTGTATACGTAGCTGGGACGGATCGCGGGGTTCTTCCTATAGGAGATTGATCTATATTTATAATTTTATCGATATGTTCATAACCTATAATTTTTTCAAAATCTCCCGTTGTTAATTTATTACTACGAGTATTGATTATATTGTGTAATCCTTTGTATAGACATTCAATAATCAGACTAGTTTTTCCCGCTCCTGAAACCCCAGTTATACATGTAAAAATACCTAAAGGAATTTGAATATCAATATTTTTAAGATTATTTTCTTTTACACCTTTTATTTCAAGATAGTTATCTTTAATTTCTCTTCTTTTCTTAGGTATCGATATTTTCTTTCTTCCAGATAAATATTTACCAGTTTCAGTATTAGATTTCAAAATTTCATCTATAGTGCCAGCTGCAGATACTTCGCCACCATGAGTTCCTGCTAATGGCCCAAGATCAATAATATAATCTGCATTTTTTATAACTTCATCATCATGTTCTACAACTAAAACAGTATTACCTAAATCTCTTAGTTTTTTAAGCATATTAATAAGGCGAGAGACATCTCTTTGATGTAATCCTACTGTAGGTTCATCTAATACATATAACACACCAACAAGAGTAGAACCTAATTGTGTAGCTAATCGAATTCTTTCAGCCTCACCAACAGATAAAGTATCTGATCTCCGACTAAGTTGAATATAATCTAATCCTACATTATCCAAAAAACTAAGACGATCTTTTATTTCCTTAAGTACATCTTTTATAATTGTTTTTTGATTAGGAGTTAAATTTAGGTTATTAAAAAATTTTATCGAATCTTTTACAGATAAAGACGTTAATTCTGCAATATTTAATCCATCAATAGTAACAGCTCTACTTTCTGGTTTTAATCTCTGTCCTTTACATTCAGGACAATCAATACTGTTCATCATATTTTCATACATATCTCGAGCTGCTTCAGAAGATGTTTCCATATATCTTCGATGTAACATTGGAATAATTCCCTCATATTTACGATTAGTTTGCCATGATGATACTTGCTTTGAATTATATCCATTATTTGAAAATTTAAACTCAATTAGATCATTACCAGAACCATATAATAACTTATCAAACTTTTTTTTATCAATCTCACCTATAGGAGTTTTATTAAGATCAAAATTATAATAATCAGCAACTTGCTCTAGCATTTGCCAAGAATATCCATCATCACTTCTAAATCCAGGTATATTTTTTATTCCACTTTCTTTAATAGTAATATCTGTATCATGTCCTATAATTGCTTTATAATCAAATTCTAATACTGTCCCTAATCCATGGCAATAATTACAACTACCATGGGGAATATTGAATGAAAACATTTTATGATCAATCGGAGGTAATGATATTTGACAATCTAAACAAGCATAATGTTCTGAAAACATTTGTTCTTCTTTATTCATAATGTCTATAATTACAATTCCATCTGTTAATTCTAAAGCTGTTTCAATTGAATCTGCTAATCTTTTTCTTATATTATTTTTCATTACTAATCGATCAATGATTACATTAATATTATGTTTGATATTTTTATCCATTGATATATCTTCATCAAGAGTATATTGAATTCCATCAATTTCCACTCTCACATATCCTTGTTTTTTGAGATCTTGTAATAAATCCTTATATTCTCCCTTTCTATCTCGAATTAAAGGAGCTTTAATGATAAATTTTTGATTTTCTTCTATTGAATGAAGAATTTGCTCTATTATTTGTTGAGGTGTTTGAGGTTTTATTTCTTTTCCACAAATTGGACAATGAGGAATACCTATATTTGCAAATAATAATCTATAATAATCATAGATTTCAGTTACTGTTCCAACCGTACTTCTTGGATTTTTTGAGAGAGCTTTTTGCTCAATTGCTATTGCAGGAGATAATCCTTCTATGGAATCAACATCTGGCTTATCCATTTCCCCTAGAAACTGTCTTGCATAACTTGACAATGATTCTAAAAATCTTCTTTGGCCTTCAGCATATAAAGTATCCATAGCTAGACTCGACTTGCCACTTCCACTTACTCCTGTTACAACAACAAATTTATTTCTAGGTATCTTAACATCAATATTTTTAAGATTGTTTTGACGCGCACCTTTAATAATTATAAAATCATCCATTATATATCAGAAAATTATTAAAATTACTGTATTAAATAAAATTAAGTTTATTTTTAAAATAAACAGAGAGACCAATTTCTATATATCAAATCTATCTTTGATTATGATTTTTATTATTTTAATTTATAATTTTATTTTTATTTCTTTAATTCTATCTCTTAAAAATGCAGCGTCCTCAAATCGAAGCTCTTTTGCAGCTAAAAGCATTTTTTGTTCAAGATATTGTATTTTAATGTCAATTTCTTCTATTTCTTCTATTTTTTGTTCGATATTTTTTCTTAATTTTTTCGTTTCTTTTTCTTTAAATTCTTTTTCTTCAGAGAGAGATTCAAAAATATTTTTCTGTATAGTTTGAGGCGTAATATTATTTTCTTTATTATATGCTATTTGTTTTTTTCTTCTCCTATTTGTTTCATCAATCGCGCCTCGCATTGCAATTGTTATTTTATCTGCATATAATAATGCTTTACCATTTATATTTCTTGATGCTCTTCCTATTGTTTGTATAATAGATCTTTGGTCTCTTAAAAATCCTAATTTATCCGCATCTAAAATCGCAACAAGTTGTACTTCGGGTAAGTCTAAACCTTCTCTTAATAAGTTTATTCCGACTAATACATCATAAGTACCATCTCTTAATTGTCTTAGAATTTCAAACCTTTCAATAGTATCTACTTCACTATGCAAATAGGCGACTTTTAATCCTAATTCAGAATAATATTCTGCGATATCTTCAGACATTCTTTTTGTTAATGTGGTAACTAAAACTCTACCTTTATTTTCAATAACTTTCTTTATCTCATTTAATAAATCATCAATTTGATTTTTAGCAGGTCTAATTTCAACTTCAGGATCAATAAGCCCTGTGGGCCTAATAATTTGTTCAGCAGATATACCTCCACTTTTTTTGAGTTCATACGATCCTGGGGTGGCACTCATAAATATAATGAATTTAATCTTTTTTTCCCATTCTTCAAAGTTAAGAGGGCGATTGTCATATGCAGAAGGTAAGCGCCATCCAAAATCTATCAGATTCCTTTTTCTCGATTTATCTCCCCCAATCATTCCATGAATTTGAGGGATGGTTATATGAGACTCATCAACGACGATTAAATAATCCTCTGGAAAATAATCCATAAGAGTCATTGGAGGAGTTCCTGGATCTCTTCCCGATAGTGGTCTTGAATAATTTTCTATTCCTTTACACCATCCCATTTCTCTCATCATTTCCAAATCAAATTTAACCCTTCTCTCTATTCTCTGAGCCTCAGCATACATTTTATTGTCCTTAAAATATTCTATCTGGTTTTCAAGTTCTCTTTCTATTAATTCAAAAGCGGTTAGTTTATTTTCTTCTGGAATTAGAAAATGTGTGGCGGGAAACACTCTATAGTTACTTAAATCTCTAATCGGATTATTTGATATAGGATGAATTTCTTGTATTGATTCAATTTCATCACCAAACATAGAAATTCTAATAGCTACATCCATATAAGCAGGAAAAATATCTATTATATCACCTTTTATTCTTACAGAACCAGGTTTAAAATCTGTTGATTTTCTTTCATAATTGATCTCTATAAGTCTTGATACAATTTCATCTCGAGATATATTCTGTTTTTTTTCAATATAGAGTGTAACTGATTCCCAATAATTAGGATCCCCAAGGCCATAGATACAGGATACTGTTGCAACAATTATTACATCCTTCCGAGTCCTAATGGCATGGGCTGCTGCTAGTCTTAATCGCTCAATCTCTTCATTGACACTGAAATCTTTCTCAATATATAAGCCTGTTGTTGGTAAATACGCTTCTGGTTGATAATAATCATAATATGATACAAAATAATGAATTGCATTATCTGGAAAAAAATTTTTCAACTCCTGGTATAATTGGGCGGCAAGTGTTTTATTAGGAGCCATAACTAATGTTGGTTTTTGAATTTTTTGGATTACATTAGCAATTGAAAAACTCTTTCCTGTACCAGTCGCACCTAAAAGAGTTTGAAAGGATTTTTCATTGTTAATATTATCTGCTAATGTTTTTATTGCCAGTGGTTGATCTCCTTTTGGCGAAAAATCAGATTTTATTCTAAAAAGGTTTTTCATAAAATTATTTTGAATTTTTTTATTAAATAAAAGATATCTATGCAAGTTTTTGAGTTTTATTATCTAAATAATAATTTTAAAGATGATAAAGATAAATTACTAATTTCATATATAAAATCAATTTTGTGTATCTTTGAAAATAGCACATTTTTTAATAAATAAAAAAAGCAAATATCTAATTAGATATTTAAAAAAAAATAATAAAAAAATTTAGGTTTAAGTATAATTATAAGCAGTGAGACTTATCTCATCAAAAATACCTTCTACAGTCTGTACTCGAAGAACATATATACCAAGATGAGTAATTGTTTGACTAGGATTAATAGCAAATTCTAGCATAGCACATTCTTGAGGAGCAAGTTCCGAATCACCATATATGATATCAACATTTATAGCAGTATATCCATCGATTATAATACAACTACCCACATTAAGGTTAAGATTGATACTACCAACATTCTTTACTAAAGCCCAACCTTCTCCAGAAGTACTATTAAGGTAAGATGCATTAAATCCATTAAGAACACCAAAAAGTCTAAGATCACCAAGAGTACTACTATTTTTAACATGCATAAAACCAACATCAGAAGCCACTTTTTGTGAATCGAAATAAGCAGTTATATTAAATCCTACTTGATCATTCACATCGAGAATTCCGCTATCGACATTTATGGTTATCTTTCTTTCTTCATTTGGAGAGAGGAAATAACTACCAATAGGATCCCAATCATATTTCAAAGGATCTATTAAATTCCAATTACCATTAAGCAATAATAAACCAGATAAACTAAATGTATTCTCACCAGTATTTTTCACAGTAAAATTGATTTGTGTAGTACCATCTTCATATCTAATTGCATTTGTATTAAGATCTTGTATGATATAATTACGTATGGAATAATTATAAAGAGCCATTAATTCAGGTGAGGGCATTCTAGCGTTTGGAATAATATTTAGTTTAAAATTATAATCCTCACTTATATAATTAGAGGTAAATGAAGCTGTATCATTTATTCCATTCTTCGTTACTACAGTTATATTATTGATAGTTCCCAAAATATCTTTTGTACCAGATTTTGTAAAAGCTATTGGAGAGTCTTTTAAATAAGCATTTGCTATTTGTCCAGATTCAATAATAGAAGATCCATCAGTATAATCCACGTTAGTGAAATAATTGTCTTCAGAATTAACATAGAACTTATCGATAACAATTGGATTAGTCCCAATATTCTTTACTTGAATATATGCATCATCTTTTCCAGTTTCTTCATTATACATGACATAGCTGTTTTCTCTAACTATTTGTAATTTTCCGGGTTGAGCTTCTTTTACAAATAAGTTGCTGGTCGAATTAGTAAAGGTATAATAAGAACCAGTTTCTTTTGTAGATCTAGCCCCAACAGTTACTTTTACAGTTTCACCAATATCATAGATGGGCTTATTATCTTCTTTTGCATCAAACCATATAATATCTTCTTCACCTGGCGCTAATGTATCATCACCATCGATATTTCCAGTATCAAATTTAGCTGTTAGATTATTATTTAAAATAACTTCATGAATGGATATATTTCTAGTTCCAGTATTTTTTACTCTTAGGGTTCCATAACCCGTATCATAGATTTGGGGATTCAAAATTCTAAATTGTGATTCCAGTGGAGTATAATCGATTTTATATAATTTCACAAGCAAATTTTGTGAAAAATATCCAGTTTGTTCAGGATTCGATGATTCGGGTATAAATATATCTGAACTATATTGTCCTTCGGGTGCAATATAATCAATCCATGTACCATCATTTCCATCAGCAACGGGTCTACCTTTTATTTGGTTAATATAGTTACCGAAAATTGATTGAGAAGAATAATCCCCTGTTGTAGGTACACCCCAAAACATTAACTTTGCTAATTGAGATTGAAACCAAGTGGGTTTATATTGATACGTATCTGGAGCTAAATATTTTGACTCATCAAATACAGAATTATCTTCCCAATTATCTTCTTCTAATCCCATTGCTTTATATTGTTCATAATAATCATTGCAAATTCTAAGCATCCATTGCCATTTACCTTCATCTCCTCCAAGACTATCTATTAAAAATCCAAAGTAAACTAGTATATAATCCGCTTGCAATAATTTCAATATCTTTGCACTATATATCTCATTAGTTTGCATCATTGACATTCCAACAAGACCATTTACTGTAGCACGTATATTTGCATTATCACACACTGTGGTCATATTTCCCACAGGTGTTAACCAATATCCATAATCCCACCAACTTACCACTACAGTATCACCGGGTAAGTTTTCTTTCATCCAATTTAATGATTCTTCCCAATCATAAAGAACACCTCCAGGCACCATTTGACCTGGAGCCATTTGTATGGAAGTATCAATAGCATGGCTTACTTGAACAAAGCATAAGAAGCCAACGATAAGATAGACACTATAGATTTCTTTTTTCCCTAAGGATCTTTTTCTTTTTAATAATTTGGTTCTTTTACGACTTACACCTATTCCTTTCTTACCGTAATGACTACCATATATCTTTAAAACATTGGATAGACCATAAGCTCCCATTAATGCGCCAGCAGGAGCAAATGCTAAGATAATTCTTACCATACTTCCCGTAAAGTAAAATAATAATAAAGTGAAAACCAGTAAGAAAATATCTGCATAATTATATCGTTTGAAACAAAAATAGACTCCTAAAGGTAATAAAGATAACGGAATTAATATATCATAATAAAAAGTACTCCATGCTGTAGGCATATGTTCTGCAACTGAAGCTACTAAATTTATTTGATTTCTAAAGAGAGGATTTAAAACACTCTGAAGTCTTTTTCCTATTCCAAAAGGTATAAGTCCAGGGGCGGCCCATGTAATTATAACAACTCCTATTACGATAGGTATTACCCCCCATTTGATTATAGTCATTATTTTATTAAATGATTTCGGATTGGTTTTTTTTCTTGTATATAATAAGTGAAAGAATATTACAAGAACAGTTAAAAGAAGAAGTCCTCCAGTTTCTATACTTGAAAAAAGAGTTTGAAAAGCATAATACTTATAGAGAGAATTTATTAAAATTCCAACACCTTGTACACCTGCATAAGCGATTAAGACATTTGCATTATATTTATTGAGTATTATCAGAATAATACAAACAATAGGAATTGTGTAAAAAACAAAATCAGCACCACCCCAGCTTAATGCTAAATATCCCGAAAATAAACCACCAGTGATGGCATAAGTTGTTCTTCCCGTTTTAAGAGCTTTTAAAAAGAATAGAAAAGTCATTATTATTGCAAAAACTCCAATTGTTTCATTATCATAGAATCCTGCAATAGTCCGTTGCATATAGCCAGGACTTAATGCTAAGAAAAAGGCAGCCAATAATCCGCATTTTCTATCTAATAATTCTTTACCAAGAAAATATGTAGCTAAAACAGTTAGCCCAGCCATAAATGGAGGGAAGTAATAGCAAACATCGTAGACAGAGACTTTTATACCGATAAAATTTAAAATTTCATAAAAAGCAGCAGTTGTAAATTGTAATCCGGGTCTTAAAAGATCTCTATCTATTCCTGTGGGATACCAACTTTTTATATCATGCCAATTAAAATAGTCATAGATACCATGTTCAACAAGATAATTTGTATTATAATATTGCATCCAAGGGTCAAAGGCTTTAATTAAATGATCACTTTCCAATAAAGGTGATAATCTTATCAATATTGCTATTAAAAACACTAATAATATAGCTGTGTAAAATAGAATATTTTGCCTCTTTATTGTTACGCTAGCACTTGCACGATCGCGTAAGTTTCGTATTGTATTGATGATTTTAGTCATAAAATATCTTCAATTTTTAGTTATATAGCTTTCAAAAATTCATAACGAAAGTTAGATTATAAAAAATTCGTTAAAATTAAAATTTTATTTTTTAGAACAATTCTATTAAAATTTTAATCAAGTAAATTATTATTTTTTATGAATATTATGCAGACAAAAAAACTGAGATTAGATTTTTATCAATCACATTTTTTGAAAAAAATTTTATTATAATTTTTATAAATAGATAGATGAATCGTTTTATAATGATTTTAAAACTAAAATTAGGAGATTATAATGGAGAAGAAATATTTTATTAAATGTTATTATTTTGGAGCAGATTATTTCTATGGCTCACAAAGACAATCTAATCAAAAAAGTATTGAAGAAACTATATTAAATGTTCTTAAAAGTAAAAATTATATTAGAGATTTTAAATCTTCAGAATTTTCATCTGCTAGTAGAACAGATAGATATGTATCCGCTAGAGGAGCGGTGTTTTCTTTTAAAAGCAATAAAGATATAATACTAATGGAAATTAATTCTTCGTTACCAAAAGAAATCGGTCTTTGGGCATATGCTACAGTACCAAATGAATATTCTCCAAGATTTAGTGCTATACAAAGACATTATAAATATATATTTCCATTTCCAATTAGTTATATGAAAGAGATCTTTTCTATTAATTTAAATTTAATAGAAAAAGCGTGTGAATATATAAAAGGTGATCATGATTTTACTAATTTTTCAAAAAGAGGTAAGAAATTTACTAAAAATATTAGAGAAATGAAAGATGTTAAATTGGAAATGAATAATGATGTTTTATCAATTGATTTTAAAAGTAAAGGGTTTCTTAGACAGCAAATTAGAAGAATAGTGAAAAAAATTTTTGAACTTGGAATCGGTATAATCTCATTTGCTGAATTTATTGAACTGTTTAATAAAAAAGAATATATATCATATGAACCCGCCGATCCAAGAGGGTTAATTTTATGGGATATTGAATATAATAAAAACATAAAGTTTATTATTGATAAGAAATCAATAGAACGATTAGACCGATTTTTTCTCACCCAAAAATATAAGCATTGGCTTAATTATAATCTATTTAATATCATGCAAGAGCACGATTTTAGCTAATAGTGCGTCTAATTGAATTTCTTCAGTTGCTCCTTGGGCTAATCTGTATTCAAATTCAGCTAGTATTTTTGATAATTTAATCTTAACCATTTCAGATATATCAAGATTATAAATTTCATTATGGATATTTTTGATAATATTCCTCCCAGATAAACCATAATTTTTAGTTATATCCTTTAATAGATTAATAGAAAGCTGAAGTTGCCCTTGGATTGCAGATTCCAATATTTCCCGTATTTTATCCGGGGGAATCTCACCAGCGACTCTAAATACAATATTCTGATCTATCTCATTTGAAATTGTTGTACAAGACTGTAAATAATTAATAGATCTTCTAAGATCACCTCTCGAAACATCGATTAGAGCATTTATTCCATCAGGTGATATCTTTATATTTTCTTTTTGAGCAATTAATTTAATTCTTTCCTTTATATCATCATTAGATATAGAAGAAAATCTAAAGACTACACATCTAGATTGGATTGGAGGAATAATTTTATTAGAGTAATTACAGATTAAAATCATTCTACAGTTATTTGTATACTTTTCCATTGTCCTTCTCAATGCTTGTTGAGCAGGAGAAGTCATATTATCAGCTTCATCAAGTATAAGAATTTTAAAAGGAATATCTATTGGAGGTCTTGTTTTAGCAAAATCTTTTATATATGTTCTTATAACATCAATACCACGAGCATCACTTGCATTAAGTTCTAAATATGTATTATTTATTGCCATTTTATTTCCATACAATTCTCTAACTAAAGCTAATCCAGAAGTAGTTTTTCCTGTTCCTGCAGGTCCTGCAAAAATTAAATGTGGCATAGATTTATCTTTTATGAAATTTTTCAATCGTTTAATGATTCCAATTTGATTTACAATATCATCTAGACTTCGAGGTCGATATTTTTCTACCCAAGGACGATTTGACATTTTTTGCTATAAAAAATCATTCTAATGTGAAATTAAAATACATTTTTTAT
>CAZBEU010000409.1:0-3203 GCA_964491005.1 uncultured archaeon
AAATACAAATAGGTAAAGAATTAGAAATAAAAAATAAGAATCTAGGGATCTTTGAAAAATATCTAACCCTTTGGGTAGGTATTTGTATTATTATAGGTATTTTACTTTCCCAATATCTACCAGATATGAGGAATTTTATTGATTCCATGAATATTGGTGGAATTTCAATACCAATTGGTATATGTCTATTTTTAATGATGTATCCTGCAATGTTAAATCTTCAATTTTCCGAATTAAAAAAAATAGGTAAAAATCCAAAACCTATAATATTAACATTAATTTCAAATTGGCTAGTTGCGCCATTCTTAGGATTAGCTTTAGCATCTATTTTTCTAAAAGGATATGAACAGTTGATTTTTGCGATAATATTATTGTCAAGTTCTCCCTGTACAGCAATGGTTATAGTATGGGGGTGGCTAGCTAAAGGAAATCAAGAACAAAATGTTGTCAATACGAGTTTGAATACGATTACTATTATATTTTTATATATTCCAATGGTTTCTTTATTATCTGGCATTCAAAATATACATATAGATTGGATTCTATTAATTGTATCATTGATATTTTTTATAGGTCTTCCTTTATTTTTTGGAATAATATCAAAAAAAGTAATCATTAGATCAAAAGGAGAAGACTGGTTTAAAGATGTTTATAGACCAACAATTGGTAAAATCTCAATCTTAGCATTATTAACAACTTTGATTATTCTATTTTCATTGAATGGAAATGTTTTGGTAAATAATCCTGATTTAATGCTCTTAGTTTCGATTCCATTAATACTTGGTTTTATTATTATAGTAGGTTATAATATATTGATGACAAAATTATTCAAGTTAAAATACCGTGAAGCAATAACTACAGTAATAATTGGATCATCAAGTCATTTTGAAATTGCTATAGCTACAGCAACAACTATATATGGAATTGGATCTGTAGCAGCGCTTGGAACAACGATGGGGTTATTTTGGGAAGTACCAATCATGCTATCTCTAGTATATTTTGGAAGATATCTTCAAAAAAGATGTTTTTGGAAATCTGAATAAACAAGAAAAAAACCTTAATAAATTATTTCTTTTCCTTGCAATCTATAGAAATCGTAGAAAAGCATATATTTCAAAAATATGTATTGATAGATCAGTAATTAGCATTTATATAAAAAAGGGTAATTGAAAAAGAATTAGTAAAGGTATTAAATGACAGAAATGTTTCTTTAAAATATAATTAAATCATGAATAAAGTTTTTATGAGGTGAGATTATTAAAAAAATAACTTTTAACATTAGTATGCCCTATACAGGATTATCTCAAGGGAAATCTTTCTCAATAGAAATTGAGGATAATGCAACCTTTTCTCAAGCTTTAGCTAAAGTAGATAAATATGTGTTTGATCATCCAGAAGAATCTATCTTTCCATTATTTGATGGATTTATTCATAACTATCTGCAGTTATTTTGGAATCCATTAGAGAATAAGATTTATGATGATTGTGGAATAATGCCTTATGGACCTGAGAGAAAATTTATGCCTATTTTAGAAAATCCTGATTTCATTCTCTATCCTAATAGTATCATCGATTTACAATTAGATCCTGGGTGTTGATGAGAAAAAGTTAAAAAGAAATTGAATATAGGGGAGTTTAAAACTGCGTTAAGAAAACGATATGGAAAAGAAAATGCGTTCTTTTCGCATTATTTTGATAAATGAAAAAAAAAAATTAAAAGAATGACATCTTTCAATAAATAATTGTGAAAGATTGACATAAGGGTTGTGTCCTTATTAATAATATATATTATTTTTAGAGTGATTTTATTGAAAAAAAAAAAATTTAATCTTTTTATGTACTCATAATCAAGCTCGGAGTCAGATGGCAGAAGCTTTTGTAAAAAAAATTGGAAGTGACAAATATAATGTTTATAGTGCTGGTTTTAAACCAACAAAAGTCCATCCCCTTACAAAAAAGGTAATGGAGGAAATAGGGTTTAACTTAACGGATCATTATTCCAAAGATTTAAAGGAATATTTAGGAGATATACATTTTGATGTTGTTATTACTTTATGTAAACAAGCAAATAATTTATGTCCAATAATTCCCGGTATAGAAAAAAAAATCCTCTGGGAAATAGAAGATCCTTCTAAATTCAATGAATCTAATGAAAAAAAAATTGAAAAATTCAGAGAAATAAGAGATATTATTGAAGAAAAAATACAAATTTTTCTCAGAGAAGAATATAAATAAAAATTCTCTATTTATTTATAATCGTTCTTCAATTGAATCTTATTTCAGAAAATATGCCCTTATTTTATCTGGAGTAATATATCCAAAATAAAAAATAATAGCACTTGAAAACAGAATAATCCTATTAAATATTGTTGTTAGAATAGTCTCCATAATAGCCCCTAAAAGAAACAATGTAAAAGCAATTAAAAAGAATTTACCTCTTAATTTAATTTCAGGATCATCAACTTTTAATGACCGAATTGCAAAAATAAAACCCGTAATTACAAAAGTTAAAAGTATATATATTAAAAATATCATAGTTAGAATTCCAAAATTGATATCAACAATACTTATTACATTTCCTATAACGCTGATATCTGTAAAAAGAAAATAAAAAAGTAATGATTCAAGGACTATTGAAATGATTATATGAATGATTAATATCATTTTAAATCGGTAAAACATTAGAGGATCTTCTAAAGCTACAATCCAAATTAATAAAAAAATGGGTAAAAATGCACAATTAAGAAATAGATATAAATTTTCAGAGATTCCAATTTGATTAAATATAGCTACTATAAAACTTACTGATGACGGCCACCAAGGTTCAGCTATTCCGATCCAAGCTATTCCAATTAATATGACTGTTCTATTCTTGTTCTTTTTATATTTTAAAATAATTTTAATTCCAACAATAGTACATACAATAACTATAAAAAAACTAAATATCCCATTTATAATAACGTCAAATTCCATGATTTATCCCAATAATATATTTAAATTATAAAGTTTGAATATTAAGATAAAGGAATTAGTATTTAATTTTATAGAAAATGAAATATTTTAAAGTATAAATATGAGTAATGAATTATTAGCAAAAATTGAAAACTTTGCATTTGAAAACTATGAGAATGATGATATTCATGGATTCGAACATGTACAACGAGTATATAAATTATTTATTTGCCTCGTTGAACTACCTATCT
>CAZBEU010000410.1:0-5049 GCA_964491005.1 uncultured archaeon
AAAAGAGAAAGATTGAAATAAAAACACATCAAGAAGAAGATAGAAAAACAGTCAAAGTTGGCGATACAGTTATTGGATCTATCTTATTTATAAGAAAATATTCTGTTGGTCTTAATTTCTATACAATTAATAAAAAAGTACATTTTAATTCGTATTTTTTTGGTAATGTTCATGTAAGCCAAATTTCTAATAAATATGTTGAACAAATAGAAGATGCTTTTCAAGTAACAGACATTATTCGAGCTAGAGTTGTGGAAGAAAAAGAAAATGAATATGATCTAACTACTTCTGGAAAAAATCTTGGAGTTATTCATGCTGATTGTTCCATTTGTGGAACAGCATTAGAAAAAATTGCATTTAACAAACTCAGATGCTCAACATGTGGAAATATAGAAAGTAGAAAATTAGCTCATGATTATGGAGAAATTAATGAACATTTAAGATACTAATTCTATTCTTTTAACTAAAATATATTATATAATTAATTTTATCAATTGAAAGGTTATGGCTAAAGGAAAAAAAACAATACATTTTTACAATGAAAATGGTAATTTAGAGAGCGTAATTAAATTCCTTGAGACAATACAAAAAAAAATAAATTATGTTAATTTAAGTTGTGTTGTTGAGGGAAAAGTAATAAAAGTTAAAATATCTGGTCCTCGAGATTTACAACATCTTGCAATTGAAAGAATAAAAGATTTAGCTGAAAAACTATTATCAATCTAATTTGTTTAGACCAAAAAACATTTATTTTATATATTACTTATTTCAATAAGAACAAATATATAGGAGATATTGTAATGGCAAAAAAGAAAGAAGAAACAAATGAAAATGATTTTGACGATCTAGAAGATCTTGATGATGGTGAAATTGAATCAGTTTATCCTAAAATAGAGAAATCCAGAGAAAAAGGTAGTTCTGAAGCACTAGGTGATATTAATGATGATCTCGAAGAAGAAGAAGAATTTGAAGAACCTATTCAAGACGAAACTCCAACTTATAAATATCTTGATTTAGAAATTGTCCAAAAAGAAGGAAAGACAAATTATGAGATTTATATCGAAGGTCAATCTCATGGCTTCCTAAATGTTTTTGTTAAACATCTCTTAGATTTGGATGGTGTAGATATAGTAGCCTACAAAAAAAATAACATACAATCTCCAATGATCTTTCTTAAGCTTAAGGAAGGATTCAAAATAAAAGAAATTCTTAGAAAGGGTATTAATGATCTCAGAGATGAGATTGGACAAGTACAAAAAATGTTTAAAAATCTTATGTAATAAAATTCATACTTTTTATAATAATTTTTTAAAGTAATAAAAATCAAATGTACTTATAATGGTTTATGACTTTTTAGTTAAAGATCTTCCTAAAACTCAAAAGGCTATAGGTACAGATAAAGGATTAGCCAAAATAGGGGATTCAATAGTAAATCTTACATACTCTGTTGCAAAATCTATTTTTTTAACAAATAATCAATGGGATAACAAAATAATTCGAACAGGGCAAAAAGTAAATAAACAGATTTTAGCAGAAGCTTTAAAAAAAGCAAATATGAAAAATTTTGCAAAAAATAGAGCAGATGCTCATGATCTTGCAGATACAGTAGAAGCAATTTTAGCATATGCATGGATAAATAGAATTATTACGATAGATAAGATAATTGAGTTATTGAAAAATAATCTATCAAGCAATATTACAAATCGAGTTAAGGAAATTGAAATTGCTGCAAATGCATTTGCTAAATTGTTAGATAATATAAAAGAATTTTTACCAGAAAAAAAAATATGAAAGAATTTCCTATTGTATTTGGATTTGATGATGCTACATTTCGATCAAAATCAAATATAAATAAAACATATTTGATTGGAGTTATTTGTCAAGGTGTAAGAATAGTTAAGGTTGAAAAGGAAAAAATAGATATTGATGGAGATGATTCATCAGAAAAATTAATCACGTTGATTCTTAAAAATATCAATCATTTACAATTTATACTTACCCATTCTGTGACTTTTGGGGGGTTTAACTTAATGGATATGAAAAAAATCTTTAAAGAAACAAAAAAACCTATAATTGCTGTTACAGAAAGAGAGGTTGATATTGACTCTGTAAAAGAAGCGATTATTAAAAGATTTCCAAATACCTATAGATTAAAATTTGATATGATTTTTAATGCAGGAAATCTTTATGAAACGGAGATTAATACTGCAGCAGGTAAATCTAAAATTTTTTACCATTGTATAGGTATTGAAAATGAAGAAGCAGAAAAATTATTTCCAAAAATATGTATTGATTCAAAATTACCCGAAGCAATACGTATAGCCCATATAATAGGTAGAGCATTTAGAAATTATTAAAAAATTAATCAACTAACTCATATTCTAAGATTTCACACATTCTATCTTTAAGATCTGTTCTTATTGCACTCATACCATAAGTCTTAATTCCTAATTTCTTCTCAACTATATCAGGACTAAGTGCATTTTTAAGATCCTGTTTGTTTGCAATTGCAATGATTTTTGAATCCAAATATTTTGTAAACCTTTTAAGAATTTCTTTTGTTTTATCGAGATTTTTTTGAGTAGAATCACATACAATCACAGTTAGACCAGATTGTCGTAAAAAATCTTTCCACATGAATCTAAATCTTTCTTGTCCAGCTAAATCCCAAATGGAACATTTTTTTCCATTTAAAATTGAGTCCTCAATTTCTAGACCTATAGTTGGTGTTCTATCCTTTTCAATTTGTTTTCCTTGAAGTAAAGATATTAAAGAAGACTTACCAACTCCACCTTCTCCTATAATACATATTTTTTGATTTTCCACAATAAAGACCTAAATATTTGTAATTATCTTATAAAATAAATTAAAAGCAATTTACAAAAATTTGAATAATATTTGGATATTATCGAGATAGTATCTATATAATCGGAGATTAAAAACTCCCATCATCTCCCAACTTTTTTTTAAACCTATAAATAAAGTAAAAAATGATTAGTCTAATATAATATTAAAAGAATAATTCTTATTTATCTTCTAAAAATGAGTTATATTTCTTTATAGATTGTTTAATCTACGGGTAAAACTATAATAAACTTACTTCCTTGAGAGAAATCATCTTTTATTCTATTTTCAACCCAGATTTTTCCATTATAGAGATCTATAATTTTTTTTACTAGTAACAACCCTAATCCCATACCACTTAGATCTTCTTCTTGTTTTTTAATTCTATGAAATATAGGTTCTTTACGATTATCTTCTATCCCGATTCCATTATCTATGAATTCTAATCGACAATAAGACGAGGATTTATTATAGTAATACTGAATATTTATTTCAATTTTGATAATTGAGCTTCTATTGTATTTAACAGCATTAATTAAAAGGTTATGAAATATATTATTAACTAAAGAATTAGCATTAATAAAGATCTTTTCCTTTTCGGATTTAATACTAATTTCTATTTCTTTATTTTGAAATGATTCTTTTATGATCCTTGTAGATTCTTTGAGTATTTCTATGATTTCTATTTGTTCTCTAAATAATATCATTTCTTTAATTTGAGAAAGTTTCTGAACATTTTCAGCTAAGTTTGATCCCCTAAATACCTGTTCTTTGATAATATGTAACGATTTTTCTATTTTTAGAAGGATTTTTTCATTTTTAAGATCTTCTTCAATCATTTGAGTTGATAATAATATACTTTGTAGTAAATTGTTTATATCATGAGCAAATAAATCTTTATAGATTTCAGCACGATTATATGCTTCTTTATATCTTTCTTCTGATTGTATTTGCTCTATTTCAGCACGTCTTCGTTCTTTAATTTCATCATTTAACTTATGCATTGTTAAAATCATCTCTTTTTTATTTTTTTGCTCAATTTCTCTTAATTTTATTATGTGATCTTCAATAATGACTACTATAGAAAGTACTATATATAAAGTTGTAAATATTAAACTCATAGCCCAAAATAATTCAGTAGAACTATTTATTCCTAAGTTTTTTAAAAAATCTGCAATTAAACTCATAAAAATTGATACTAACATCAGAAATAATAAAGCACGTGACGTTGTTTTTTTCTTAATATAGATTCTTAAAAGTAAAATTATACAGATTATCATTAGCATAATCATTATTGTTTGAACATAAATAATAATTAATGGAACTATTTGAAAAAAAGCAAAATGAATCTTTCTGTAATCTAAAGCTGTTTCTGTGTTTTTAATAAAAGTATTATAATAATCCCATCCAACAGCTATAAGAGTTAATATAATAGCGCCCAAATCTAAAATATTAGTATATACTTGGGTAACTTCTTTACCATCAAGTCGATCTATTTGAGCAATCGTCATTCCAATTGTATAGATTAATCCTGCATAGAACCATAATCGGAGTTCAACATGTTTTATAACAACATAACATAATAATACTGTACCAATAATAGATAAAATCCAAGAAATTTGACCTAAAACGGGAAATAAAACTTGCATTAGAACAATATCCTATTAGTCGAGAAGACTATAAAAATAATCTTATAAAAAAACAATATAATTTACTATATTTAATAGTATACTTTATGCTATATTAGCCAATATTGAGAGAAATCTTATATATTTTAGATTATTTTTATTGAAATCTTAAAAGATGGATAGATGATTTTTATACATTCTTATTCTTTATAATTTCGTTGGTGAAAATGAATAAAATTTTACAAAATAATTTAAACACACGAAATATATTAAATTACTAATTAAAAATTTTATTTAAAAACATTCCTTCTTTAAAAAAAGGGAATATTATGACCGAAAAATATGAGAATGTAGAATTAATTGAAGAAGAAGTTAAAATTCTTCAATATATGGAAGAAAAATTAGGAGTAGTAATCCCCAAAATCGATAAAATCGCATGGGACGATTATAAAATTGATAAACAGACTCATCTTGTAGAAAAATTTAGACAACATCAATTTGGTTTTGTTGCAAAAGATAATCATGTAATTGAATTAGGATTGAGTTATAACAGTATAAACGAAAGAAAAATTAAGAT
>CAZBEU010000411.1:0-6355 GCA_964491005.1 uncultured archaeon
AAGATCCATAGAAGGTGTTCTTGTTCTTTAATCGGATATATTCTTATTTTTTGAGTTAGCTTCATTATTTTGAAAAGAAGTAAAGAACCATTAGATATAAGAAGACTGTAATGATTTATTAATTCATACAATCAGACTCAATTCATCCCATTCCTAAAGGAAGGGGTCTTCTTGAGGCTCAAAAGATAAAAGAAAAAAGAGATTTTATTATTTTATTTTATATTTAAATTTCTTAGCTACTGTTAGAGAGAATATTCCTATTATTCCAAATATAATATATAGATCATATCCAGGAATTCCAGATCCCCTTGTTTTGGTAGATTTTATAATAGCTACTTCATCTGAATCAAAATTACCTGCTGTATCATAAGTATAAAATACAATTATCACAGTACCATCAGACACATCTGCCCATGCAGAATCATCAATTGTGCCTGTATTTATACCATTTGCTCCTATGAAATAGATTGGAGCACCACCATTTATAGTATACCATGAATAGTCTATATTTGCTTCTGTAATATTAACTTCATAGGATGGCGGATTTCCGAAAGCTGCTAAATCTACTGGAGATATTATAGAAACAATGGGGTCATGTGTATCTTTAATTATTACTACCTCATCATATCCAATATTACCTGCTGTATCATTAGTATAAAATATAATCGTTATAGATCCATCAGAGGCATCTGCCCATGCAGAAGCATCAATTGTTCCTGTATTTATACCTTCGATACAGGGAATATATATTGGTTCTCCTCCATTTATAGTATACCATGAATAATCGATATTGATTTCAGTAATAGAAACATTAAACGTTGGAGGAATATCATCACATAGTTGTGAGTTGATTGGTTCATCTATTACAACCACGGGTATTATAGATTCTTTTGAAATCATTACATAATCATATGCTAAATTCCCAGCAATATCCTCAACATAAAATGTAATGTTGACAGAACCATCCATCAAATCTCCCCATGCATCTGTATCTATATTTCCAATATTAGTACCATCTTCTCCTGAGAAATAAATTGGTTCTCCGTCATTTAACGTATACCATGTATTATTAATATTTGCTTCTGTAATACTTACTTCATAAGAAGGAGGTGTTGCTCCAGAAATCTGTGAATCAACTGGTATTACTAATGATATAATGGGAATCTGTGTATCTTTAGTAATTGTTATTTCTCCAAATCCTTGAAGACTAATTGAATTGTTGAAATAAAACTCGATTGATATCTCTCCATCGGGTAAAGCTGACCATGCAGTTGAATTTATTGTTCCTGTATTTATACCTTCGATACAGGGAATATATATTGGTTCTCCTCCATTTAAAATATACCAAGAATAATCTGGAGAATCTCCTATTATCGTTATATTATATTCAGGAGCTATAGTATTAAATAAAGCTCCTTCATTAGGTATAGTTATTTCAATATCGAGGTTTGGTCCCAATACAGACCATGACACCAGTGTTATATTTAGAGTATGACCCGCTTCTACCAAATCTACTTCTAAAAGGATAGCTGTATCTATATCATATACCCATAATCCCGCATAATAATAATTGTCTATAATAACGCTATTACATATCTGTCCTCCATATTCTCTTATTTCTATTGATCCTATAGATATAAATTCAGCAATTGTATTATTATCAACAATATAAGGAGTACCTAATTGATAATCATGTCCTTCTAGTTCATAATTATAATATCTATCACCAAGAAGTGGATTTGGATATTCTGGAATTGAAGTTATTTCAAAACCTGAACAACCTGTATAATTACCATCTTCTATTATTTCATGTGTAAATTGATCTCCGACTTCTACCAACCACTTACCTTCTCCAGGAATTTCTACTGTCCAATCGATAAGAATAAATGTTTGGTTTACACTATATTCTGTGATATTTTTCTCTAATGCTATTCCCGTATCGATATCTACTTTATAAGAAGTTCCATATATATCTTCAAAGGTAACATACTCACATGTTCTTCCACCATAATCCCCCGTATTTGTTCCATTGAGAGAGATATATCCATCTATTGTAACATTATCAAAAACAAATTCATTAGAAATAGTCATATTTGGATATGGTGGCCCTCCTAATGCATAAGCAGTGGCTTTAACATCATCAGGATAAGGTGGAACAGAAGTCACTAAAAGATCAATATCAGAATAATATTCAGAGTTCATAAATACGGCATATGACCATCCGTCACCTTCTTCTACAAGCCATTCTACTTTGATATAATCCGCTATATTTAACCAACTGACGAGTTCTAAATGTATGGAATCGTCTCCAATTGTAGTATTTAATTCGAGTATTATTCCTGTTTCTATATCGATTTTTTGGATGAGTCCATATCCATCATCTACAATAACATACTCACATGTTCTTCCACCATAATCCCCCGTATCATTTCCATACAGAGATATATATTCATCTATAGTTACATTATCATAAACATAGGATGATAATTCTTGATTTGGAAGAGGAAGCTCTCCATCTTCATAGATCGTTCCAATAGGTGAATCTGGATAGATTGGAACACTTTTCACTACTATTCCCATATATCCTTCAGAAGATTCATTCACTTGATAATCGTATGTCCATTCATCACCAACTTCTATATACCATTCTGCTGTGGGTATAATTTCTAAAGACCATGATATTAGCATAAAATTAACATCCGATGTTAATGAATCCATCTGTAGTAGAATTCCTGTAGTAAGATCAAATATCATTTGTACATCTGGAGAAGGTTCTACAACAATACATTCACGTTCTATACCACCGTAATATAGATATTCTTTATATCCCGTTGATTCATAATCACTTAGGGTATCTTCATCACAAATAAAGCTACCATTTAGTTCAAAACCAATCATCGGGGGTTGATCTAAAGGATATACATTTCCTAATATTGGTCCATCCGGGTGATTAACATCTGTAACTTCAATACCCAAATATACTGTACTTGTTCCATTATATATTTCATAAGTCCATTCCATTCCCTCAGAAACTAAATAGTCTGCTTGAACTGTATTTAGTATAAAATTGCTCGTTAAAAAAAAACTAAGAATAAAAGTAAAAATAAAAAGTAATTTTATGAAAGATTTTGATATTTTCATTTTTTTTTTCCCAAAATTGAATTGTTTTATTGAAAACAAAAGTTTACTTTTATGTAAAACATTTTATATTTTAAAAGTAACTAAAAAAAGTATCTTTTTTTCGTAAATTTCAAAAAAAAAGATTTTGTTAAGAAAATTATCTAACTTAAGTTCGACATGTTAACTTTAATTTATTCCATGAATCCCTTTCATAAAGATTTTTCCACTTTCGCTCCATAAACGAGCTCACGGAGAATTTGAGCAATTTCACATGAGGGACATTGCTCGTTTAAATGTTGAATCTAGACTCCAAATTACTCATTATTAAGTCTCTTAAATGCCTCTCTTTTTTCTCCAATTGTGCGTAAGTTTGAATTATATCCCTTCAGAACACCTTGCTGTTCCGCCCAGACAAGAAATCTATATGCAAGAAATACAAGGGAAATAAAGCAGTATTGCCCTTCAATATTCCTCCATTGGCATCCTTTGAGATGTAATTCCTGAGTATCGTCCCTATAACTCGTTTCAATGACCCAGCGCTTCATATACGTCTTGATGATCTGTTTGGGAGGTGTATCATGGATATTCGTTACTAAACAGGCCCATTCGTCAGGATATTTTTCTATAAATTCACCGGAGGTCTTTTTTTCTAATTCCTTAATGAAAATAAGAATATTATTTCCTAATTTTTTGATGAAAACGTCCCTTGCGACCGTTAAAAAATATTTTTTTTTGTTGGGTTTTTGGATTAATGACTTCTACTTGCTCATATTCCGCTTTGGGAATCCCTTCTTGCAAAGATAATACGCTCCAATGTTTTCGATCATACGTAACGGACCAATTTCGCTTTATCTTGGAAATATAGGAATATCCCCGCAAGAGCAATTCTGTTACATTCTCTTTGGTCATGAAATAGCTGTCCATTAACCATGTATTGCAAGGAATACTCCTTTCATGGTATCTATGAATTAATTGTCGAGCAATCTCGTTTTTGGAACGATAGGTTTCTTCTTTACTGTATTTTTCTAATTCTTGGAGTCATCGATAAATATCCCGCTCGATAGGATATTCAATCTTCCCGCCATAGTAATGCGTACTTATCATTGACAAACCTAAGGTGTTTTTAGCTCCTGAATTCACGTGAAAATAATCGACACCTTCAATACTTTTGCCTGTTTTCGGAATGATATGTTCATCGAGTGAGATCACGCCAATTGGAAGAGCTTGTAAACCAGGGATAGTCTGTAATTGTTTAAAATTATTCCAGAGGATCTTATCAGATCTCGTGCTTAATTGATGGATCGCCCTATTCATTTGACGTTCTCCAAGACCATAAATCGTATTATCTGAGATACTTTTTATTAAAGCCCGTTCATTTATCAATAATCCTTGCATGAAGATTTAGAGAGCGATGGTTTCATTTGGTTTTAAATTTAATCCCACGTTTTTGAAAAAATCTTGAATTTCATAGTTATGTTCCATTAATATCATGAATATTGATTGGAATTTACCAATATATCAATGCACATATAATCATGGTGATATCTTTTAATTCTCATAACTAGATAATATGTAAGATTTATTAGAGAAACAATTATTATTAATTCTTGGAAAAAATTATAAGTTGTCGAACTTAAGTATCTAATATATATTTATTTAAAATATAATTCAATATTACTGAAAAATAATTTAAGAAATATAAGAGAAAATATTAAAAAAACTAGTAATATCATTATAAGAACTTGGTTAAGAACTATTTTTCTTATTTTTTTTTTCAATTTATATAGAATAGGGGTAAGTCTTATAATAGGAAGAATAAAAAAAAGAGCTCTTGAAATAATTGAGCATTTTAAAGAACAAAAAGTTTTGATAACTTCAACGGCAGATTTTTTTGGACAAAAATCGTAGGGAATGATACAACTTAGAGGAGCATGTCAAGTTGTTCTTTTACCGAATGAATTATATTCCGAAATGATTTACCCTCAAAAAATCTTAAGAATACCTATTACCTCTATTCATGAAGTGGATATAACTAAAAAGTCCTTTTTAAAGAAATCTAAATTTAAAAATCTCCTTATTATTCATTTTCTAAATGAATCTGGTGAAGAAGATTCTGCTGGGTGGCTTATTCCTAGATTGGAATCATATAAACGAATAATAGATGATTTAAAAATGGGAAAAACCTTCTAGCTTTTTTTTTTTTGATATTAGTATTTAGATATTTATTTTTTCATTCATTACTACATTCTTTTTCTTTAAAATGAATAAATTCTTATTTATTATCAGTATTTATGGATTTCTGTCTGAGAATCTCAAATCCCATTATTATTGCTGCTGAACTAAGAGGAAGTGATCCTTTATAATTACTACTATATGGGATTTTTAGAAGTAAATCTGCTTTATCTAATAATACATTATTAATTCCCCGTTTTTCACCTCCAATTACTATAAATAACGGAGGTTTCAGATTAGTTTTAAATATAGATTGTCCTATGTTTTCACTAGTGCAAGTGATCGTAAAGTTTTTTGATTTGAAATAATTTAAAATAGTTTTAATATCTTCAATTAAAGCAATTGGGATTAATTCTGAAGTTCCCGCAGAAGATTTAATAATAATATTTTCTGAATAATTCCAATTTCTTTTTTTTATTACAAGTCCGTCTATACCTGCTGCATATAAAGATCTGATAGTATATCCAAGATTGTAGGGATCTTCAATTCCTTCTAACATAAAAATAACGCTATTTTGTGAGATTATGATTTCATGTATATCCTGATATATCCTCTCACTTACAGTTGCAGCGATTCCTCCATGAGTTTTTCCTATAGTATTTCTTTCAAACCATTCTTGATCTACAGCATTAGTTGTAATACACATACTATTTGCTTGTTTGAGGATCTTCTTAAGAGGGGTTGCTCTTTTTTGATTCTTTTTTCTTTCAATCTTAGCACTATCATAGAAAATAGTTAAAATTTTACGATATTTTGATTGTAAAACTGCCTCTACGGAAACTCTTCCTTCAATTAAAGTGGATTTTTTATTGGAATTATACATTTTTTTCTTATTTTCTGTTTTTAAATCAATATCATATATATTTTCCTACTAAGATATTTTATTCTTTTAATTTATTTCTAATCTTAATCAATTTTAGTTTTAATAACTGTTATTTTGAACTACTCACCCCTAAAGGAGTGAGATTCTTAGGTTAACCATCAACTAATTTCTAACACTAAT
>CAZBEU010000412.1:0-3857 GCA_964491005.1 uncultured archaeon
TTGAAGGAAAAAAGAATTTTTCGATTACAACAATCAAAAATCAAAATTTTATGGAAAGAGCAGAAAAATTTAATTTATTAGATAAGCTACAAAATGCTAATATATTACCACATGGAGCAGGATATTCATTTCCAGATATTAAAAAAGTAATAGATGTGATTGAATATAAAAACCAACGTTATTTTGTATTATCATGTGATCATAATATAAAAAAAATTATTCGAGAACCAAATAATGTTCAATTTGAATATCGTGGCAGGGATATTATTCTTAAAACCCTGCAATTAGATTTAGGCGGTATTATTGCGAAATTAAATCCTATATTTAGCTTAAAATTATAGCTAACTTTTAATATTATATCCTTTTTCTATAATTTTTTATATAATAGAAATTTTAAGAAATAAATACTATTTGGTTTCCACAATATCTACAAGCTTTTATTTCTTTATACATCTTTTCAAGACAAGGCTTATGATAAAATGATTTGCATATTTCACATTGAAAAACATCATAATCACCCAGAAAAATACTATGACAATATGAACATGAAGCATTTATTCCTTCGATTTTTTGTTTATTTATATAAATCATTTTAGTAGATATTTTTTCTGTTTCATCAAGTATCTTGATTTTTTGTGTTTTTTCTTCATAATCTTTGATAATTTTAGTCATTGATGGCGGAACCCTTAAAAGAAAGTAACAAAAAGGACATCGGAACACATTATTTTCATATTCTGTCTTTTTAGCCCATAATGCTGCACAAGATAAATGCATTGGCCTATCACATGAAGGACAATACCTTCCCTCAGAAAAGAAATCAGTAGAAGTTAAAGGAGACTTATTAGAATGACAAATTTGACATTTATCTTTACCTATTTCTTGATTTTTCATCATCATTCTGATCTCCATTATTGTTGGTCGTCTTAAAGGCAATGAAATTTCATTGAGAAGGGGAGGGAGTTCTTTTTTTTTATATGGTGAAAAATAATCAGATGCCTTTTTAAGAATTTTTTTTGAAGCGAAAGTTTTTCCTGCATTTATAATTGCCTTTGAATTACTAAAAAATCCAAATTCCCCTCCAGTAATCTTTGAAATTCTTCTAAGAATATTATTTTTAAAATCTTGTGATAATCCTATTTGGCAAGTGTCAACAAAAATTCCTAATCCTTTTGTTATTTCAATAATTTTTTCAATTTTATCATTCACTTCCATTTTATTATCACTAATAATAATTATTCTTGTTACTTTACCACCGATTTTTCTCATTTCCTCTACTAAAATCTGTAATGCAAAAGATAAAGCATCATGTAATACACCTTTACCAGAAATATGGATATACTCAAGTGACTTTTTCAAGGATGTAACATCGTTAGAAAATGAGCTTAATTTTTGAATGGTTTTTCCAAAACTCAATATTGAGATTCTATCTTTTGGATCTATGAAAAATTTATTTTCAATTAGATTTGAAACCATTCTTTTAGCAATAGTTATTCTATTCGGCTTGAAATCACTCCTTAACATCGATCTTGAAGAATCTATTAAGATAACCGTATCTTCTATTTTAATTTCTTCCAACTTTTTTCATTCCTTGAAATTTAATTATTTATAAAAGAAGGATAAATATATTTGTAATTACTGTTTTATATTTATTCTTGTAAAACTATAAATCTTTGCTAATTTGAAAAGAACTATGAAATTTGATTTTCATTATAATTAAAAATATTATCGAAATTCAAAAAACCGCTAATATAAGAATTTATATAAAAAAATTACTCCTTTTTTAATAGATGATAAATGAATAAAGTATATACTTTAATTGAATTTATAAAATCATTAATTTCTATAATTTCATTATTAGCATGAGCTAAAGATGCATTACCTGGTCCAAATAAAATTGTGTTTGTACAATATTTTGAATTTCTGTAATAAACAGCATCAGAACAAGCGGGGAATAAAAAATAAAATGGTTTTTTAGCATAAATATTATCAACTATTTTATAAAAAAGAGCTAATTCTTTAGAATCCTTCCAATTATCCCAATAGGATGCTTCTTTATCTAATAAAATATCATATTCAAAATAAATATCCTTTTTACCATCTTCTAATTGATCCTTTAGTTTATATCCACATTCATTGATAATTCGTTTGATTGCAGCAATAATTTCTTCTTTATTATGTAATGGTAATAATCTAAAATCTATAATTATTTCACATATATCTGGAATAATATTATCTTTTATACCACCTTTTATGATAGTAACACTTTTAGTCAATTCAGTAAAAACTTTAAAGAAATTTTGTATTAGAGGTTGTTCATTGTAAAATTTTGTAAACCCTTCCTTATTTGGAAATGCTACTATCATTAGTTGTTTTAATTCTTCTATAGTCATAGGTGGGTTAACTTTAGAAATATATTTATCTATCTTATCAAGGTTATTGATAAATTCATTTATCATATATATTGCATTCTTTCCCATATCAGGAAATGAAGAATGAGAAGAAATTCCATTAGCGATTATCCTGATTTGTAAATGACCTCTTTCTCCTAAGATGATTGATTTTGGTAGTAGACTGAAACTAGTAGGTTCACCAATTATTGTAAAATGAGGATTTAAATTACTTGAAATAGTATTAATCAGCCATTTAGTACCTTCATCTCCAGTTGTTTCTTCATCTGCTACACTATGTAAAATTAAATTTCCATCTAAATTAATATCAAGAACTTTTAATATTTTTAATGATATAATCATTGCAGCTAAACCACTTTTCATATCAGACGTACCTCTTCCATAAATATATTTATTTCTCTTTATTTCACCAGAAAGGGGATCATATTTCCATTCTTTAATATTGCCAGGGGGTACAACATCCATATGACCATTATAAATGATATTTTTAGAATTAAAATTATTATTTAAATAAGCTATTAGATTTGCTCTATTATTTCCAAATTTAAAAATCTCATTTTTAACATTTGCATCATCTAAAAATTTTTTAATAATTATTGCTAAATTTAATTCGTTCCCTGGAGGATTATAAGAGTCTGTTTGTATTAATTTAGTCAAAAAATTAATAAATTCCTTCTTATTATTATCTATATAATCAATTATTGATTGCTCAGTCATTTTTATTGAAATTACTAATAAATCATTCTTAATTTATTAATATGAATAGAATATTTTTAAAAATTCTCTTAGGACAATATATTTTTAATAAATTTAAAAAATTTAGGAAATTTTAATATTATTAAATTATTTAATTAATAAAATTACAAGCTACAAACGGTTATTTGATTGCTTTATCACAAAAAACAACTACGAAATAAAATATTTACTTGTATCGTTATTTCTATTTTTCTGATATCCAGTTTCTCAATTTTTAACTTTTCAGAAACGAATATAGAAAATAATGTTGATAGCGAAAAGGACGGGCCTAATAATTTGTTAACTAGTGCCGCTGTTGATAATCCATTTACGGGAAATGGATATGATCAAGAAGGAAGACTCTATTTTGAAGATAATTCTACCTCCTTAGGGAATCATAATGGTCAGTTTACAATAACAGGTCCAAGAACAAACACTTATCTTGATTCTGGAAATATGATTTTTGAATTTGATGAAGATTATACAACTGAGCATGTGATTGAAGATAACAATGCTTTAGAGTTACCTTTAGAAGAACAAATAAATTTTGGTTGTAAAAAAGCAACTTCGGAAATGACTGTAAATACAGGAACCATGGTTGGAGATTTTCAAGATGATTTATTTGATTCAGATAATGGTACATTTGTGTCTATTACTGCTGATACAGGTATTATTGATTTTACTATAGAAGCGGATTTTTCAAGTACAATTTTT
>CAZBEU010000413.1:0-2276 GCA_964491005.1 uncultured archaeon
CCTATTTGATCACTCACATTAATTTTAAATTCATATATTCCAATACCTAATCCATCTATATTAAAGATTATTGGTACACCAGATAACCAAGTTCCAGTACTAACCTTAATATCATTTTATGTAATTGTATATGTATTAGGATTCAGATCTATTGCTGTCCAATTAATGAAATTCCCGGTCATACCCTCTTCATATATTATATCATCAGGATGAGTTAAAATGGGAGCATTATCATCTTCGAATAATTTTAGATACATAATTTCACTATCAGTACCCCAAGGTCCATCTGTATTATCAGACCAGACCACATGTATTGTTCCTAAATTATCAACAATAATTATAGGATCCATACTTTCTCCATTATTCCAATGAGTATCATCATCAGAAATTGCTGTAGCATTAGACCATGTAGATGATATTTTTTATATACCCACCAAAACTAATGAAAATAAGTATTGGCATTGCAGAGACATAGTTAATGTAAGTAAAATATTATAGTTTAATTCTTGTTATCTTATATTTCTTATTTTTTAAATATCTTAACAATAACCTTTCAAATATAATTAAAAAGCAGCTTAAATTATATATAAGTAAATTATTTTATTTGAATTAATATTAGTTAGTTAATGTTATAATAATAATAATCAAGTATAACTATGCAGTTAACAAAGGATTTGGAAAACAAGATAATTCAAGTTCTGAAAAGTCATGGTGCTAAAAAGATATTAATATTTGGATCTTATGTGAGAAATCAGGCGACACCTAAAAGTGATCTTGATATAATAGTGGAATTTGAAACTCCTAAAGGACTTATTAAATTTGTAGGTATTCAAAATGAGCTCTCTGATAAAATTGGAATTGATGTAGATTTACTAACAGAAAGAGCTATTAGTCCATATCTTATTGATAAAATTAAAAAAGAAGCAATAGTGATCTATGAATGATAAAAGATAATAAAATTTATTTAGAACATATTAAAGATGCAATCAATCAAATTAATAAATATTCTAAAGATATTGATCATGATGGTTTTATGAAATCTCGTCTTGTTCAAGATGCTACCATTAGACAATTAGAAATTATTGGAGAAGCTACAAAAAATCTTTCAGAAGATTTTCGAAAAAATTATAAAAATATTCCATGGAGAAATATTGCTGGAATGAGAGATAAATTAATCCATGGTTATATGGGCGTTGATTTAGAAGATGTATGGAAAACAATAAAGGAAGATATTCCTACATTATCAAATGAAGTTAATATCGCGTTAAAAGAATTAAATTAGCTTTTTTCTTAATTTTACTTATTATTTTCCAATTTATATTTTATAGTACTATTGATATTAAGTTAAATATAAACTTCTTTAATTTTTATTATTAAAATGATCTTTTATCCTTATACAGTTATTTTACAACTAGGATTGAAAATGATAATAAAATAACTAAATAGTCCTCTATGTTTTAGTCTTTAATTATAAATAGTACTATATCTATGAAGTGATAAGAAAATAAGTTATGTATGTGTTTTTAGATCTGATCTTTGATATTTTCTTCCAATAGCTGAGGTATGACTATATTTTTATATTCTGTCGAATTTAAGGACCGAGGAAAGTATTTTTTTTCCCTGAAGGTAAAAAATTAACATAGTGTATATACCCAGTATATATTTTTCGTTCGATTCCCCCCGACTCCAAGATTAATCTCTGTAAAACTAAAGCATATATCCAGCGTTTATATCCGTTATATTAAGGATTCTGTAATATATGGTCAAGAATCCTGTATTTTCTTTAGTATAATTTATCTATCATAAAAACTCCATTTATTAAAAATTAAATATAGATAAGTTAATCTTAGAAAAAAAAATTATAGTCCTTTTTTTAAAAAACGATTATTTTGTACGTATTTTCCATTACAATTTATTTATTTTTCATAGAATTTTATAAATACAGAATTTTATAACAAAAAAGATAGATTTTTTAAATGTCATTTCTATATTATTAATGACAAAAAAATAAAAAGATTATTAAATGACAGAAAAATTAATCCAAAAAGTCTCTTCAAATGGAAGAATTGTTATTCCAAAGGAATGGAGAGATAAACTCAATATTGATGATACTAGTATGGTTGAATTAGAATTAAATGATGATAAGCATATAGTTATTAAAAAAAAGAAACATCCTCTAGAAATTAATGATGTACTTTTTGAAGATGCAACTCCTTTCACAGAGGATGAGCTAAAGGAAGCTAAAAAATCATTATTTCCAAATAATAAATAATATT
>CAZBEU010000414.1:0-1925 GCA_964491005.1 uncultured archaeon
TATAAAAGATAAGAAATATTTAGTTTTAAGATCTTTAATAAAATCAGAATTAGACAAATAAAAAAGTAAAAAACCCTATAAATAGATATTAAACAATGAAAAAAGAGAATCTCTTGATTTGTATTGCTCAAATTAATCCAATCGCAGGTGATATTGAATATAATTTAAATAAAATTAAATCTACGATTCAATTAAATCAAAATGCTGATTTTATTATATTTCCTGAGATGGTTCTGATTGGATATCCAATTATGGATCATATTTATGACCCACTTATAAGAAGAAAAAATTTTGAAGCAATTGAAAAAATAAAAAATATAGAATCTAAATCAACAATAATATTTGGGACTTTTACAGAACCAAATGAAATTAAAGAAAAAATTCACTGTTTCTATAATTCTGCTATTATAATAAAAGATAAAAAAATTATTTATATTGAAAATAAAAGATTATTGCCTGATTATGATGTTTTTGATGAACATCGATATTTTTCATTTGATAAAAAATTTGATCCAATAGAAATAGATGGAATAAAAGTAGGGATATTAATATGTGAAGATGTTTGGGATGAGAATTATGATATAAAAGTTGCTGAACCTTTAGTAAGGAATAACGCAGAAATTCTTATTGTAATAAATGCCTCTCCATACCATATAGGAAAAACTCAAGAACGATTTAGGATAGTAAAAAAAAAATCTGAATTATTATCAATACCAATTATATATGTTAATATGGTGGGAGGTCTCGATGAAATTGTGTTCGATGGTCAAAGTTTTATAACTAATAGTTTGGGTCAAATTATTTTCAAGGCTAAGTCATTTGAGGAAGATGTACAAGTAGTAAAAATACCATTAAAGACAGAAAATCTAATTCAAGAAGAGATGATATCTATTGATTGGAGAGAGAATGTGATTAAGGCTTTAAAATTAAATCTATATGATTATTATACGAAAAGTGGAATATTTAATGGAATTGTTTTAGGTCTAAGTGGTGGAATTGATTCTGCATTTACAGCAACAATATGTTCAAAAGCAATTGGAGCTAATAAAATTCATGCAATAATGATGCCTACTCGTTTCACATCAAAGGAAAGCTTAGAATTATCCCGTAATTTATGTAATAATCTTGGTATTGATTATATAATCCATCCAATTGATAAAATTTTCGAAATATATGAAACAGATATTCATGAAAATTTAGGTCCAGTAAAATTCGATATTGCTGATGAGAATCTACAAGCTAGAATAAGAGCAACTATTTTAATGTATTACTCAAATAAATTTAATTGGTTACTTGTTTCAACAGGAAATAAATCTGAAATAGCTGTGGGATATTGTACGCTTTATGGAGATACTTGTGGAGGCAAAAATATTCCAGGAGATCTTTTAAAAATACAAATATATGAATTATGCAATTATATAAATTTAGATAAAGAAATTATTCCAAAAGGCATTATTGAACGTCCACCGACAGCAGAATTACGTGAAAATCAAAAAGATAGTGATTCACTTCCAGATTATAGTACTTTGGATTTGATTCTAAATGAATTAATAAATTATGGGATTGGTGATGAATATTGTCAATTAGAAAAAAAAGGTATTGATATAAAAGATATCAATAAAGTACGTCATTTATATTTAAATTCTGAGTATAAAAGAAGACAATTGGTTCAATCCATAAAAGTTAGCAAAAGTGCATTTGGTATAGGTAGAAAATATCCTGTTCTTAAAAAAATTTTATCTTTTGAGCCTCAAGAAGACCCCTTCCTTTAGGAATGGGATGATTTGAGTCTGATTGTATGAATTAATAAATCATTACAGTCTTCTTATATCTAATGGTTCTTTACTTCTTTTCAAAATAATGAAGCTAACTCAAAAAATAAGAATATATCCGATTAAAGAACAAGAACACCTTCTATGGATCTT
>CAZBEU010000415.1:0-1639 GCA_964491005.1 uncultured archaeon
ATTAACTAAAAGACAAAATCTATTCGGTAACGATTTAAGAGGATTATTGTCTAAATATAAAATTTCTAATGATTTTAGATCTCCAAAATCTTCTGGGAGTGTGTTAAGTATATTATTCTCTAAGTGAAGGATTTTCAATGATTTCAGATTACTAATTGAATCTGGCAAAGTCATTAATCCTGTTAATGCTAAATCTAGCTCTTCAAGTGTTTCTAAATAAGATATTTCTTTGGGCAGAGAAGTTAATAAATTACATCTTAAATTTAACTTTTTCAGAAATTTCAAATTTTTAAATGAGTGAGGTAGTTTGGTAAGACCACAGTTAAATAATCCCACTCCAATAACATGCCCATTTAAAATTTGAACTCCAAAAGATGCGTTATAGATATTATATATAATTGGAAGTCCATTTTTTACTAATTTAGATAATTCTAGTTCAGATAAAGTATAATGAGAAATATTATGATTCTTAAGGATCATATTTCTAAGATCATCTAACGCTTCAATCTCTAAGGAATTAACACTAAATTTACCATAATTTTTACTTGTTTTTTGGTTTGTTTGATCTTGACTTTTTTGAAATAATTCTACTACTGTGTCTGTTGCCTCTATAAACATTTCTTTAACATTATAATTCTCTTTTGCTGAAGTTAAACAATAAGATATATTAAATTCTTCGGTAATTTTCTTAATTTTATTTTTACTAAATTCTTGATTTTCTACTTTATCGAATTTAGTTCCCACACATATAATTGGTATTTCATAAAGAACTGATTCATTTATTTCAATATACCAACGTTTTATACTATTATAATAATTTTTTTGAGTGAGATCGACAACAATGATAGCAATATCTGCAAAATTATAGATTTTTTCTTTAGTAGGGGATATACGACATTTTAAACCTCCTGTGTCCCAAATTATATATTTAATTTTTATATTCTCAGAGATTTGTATCTCATTTTTTATTATTTCAAACCCTATTGTTGAAGTTAAATTTTCAATATAAGTATTGTTAACGAATCTATTTATCATCGTTGATTTTCCTGATTTAATATCCCCAACTATAACTACTTTTAGGGAAAATTCTCCTTTCGGAATTCTTCCATCTTGTGATTTTAAAAAGAGTCTAATAACTCCAGGAATATCAATAGATATGTTTTTTTCTCCTTTTCGAATTGCTTCAATTTTATCTGCCAGATGGACAGAATATACTTTCAATTCAATATCCTTTATTGTGTTATCTGCAAAAATAGTAAGTAATGTTTTTCCAAAAGAACAAATACTATATTTTTTTTTTTCAATTGAATAAATTTCTAAAAAATAGTTATCTGTTCCGAAATGTGCATATATAGATTCTATTGATTTTTCAAGAAAGTCTTGTATTAAACTTATATTACTGTGATCCCCTTTTTTTGAAATTATATCTGATATATTATTCCTATGAGTAACTAAAGCACCCAATATTCTAATCGAATTATTAAGAAAATTTGATAATAGAACGTTTATTTGATTTTCCATTTTTTATCCTTATTACTCAAGAAAATACCTTCATTTATGAAGGTGTTGAATTGAATATCAATAGAAAATCATTAATCGATTGAACAGTTGAAATAATAGAAAAAAAAATATTATAATA
>CAZBEU010000416.1:0-3493 GCA_964491005.1 uncultured archaeon
CATTCATGTGGATACTGTGTAGTTTATCATGAAAAACCACGAGATTTTGTTGTAATGTCCAAGTTTGTTCAAATATTTTTCAACTAGTGCTAACTGTAGTTAAAATGTAATTTTTTTTTACATATTTCGTGATTAAATTTAATAAAACCTAATAAATTTGAAGAATTTTTTAGAAATATAATTCTTAATTTTAAAATATTTTTAGAAAAGAGTAAATATGGAAAAATATGACTTAGTGGTTATGAAATTTGGTGGATCTTGTTTACAAGATATTGAATCATTTTCTCAAACTACCAAAATTATTAAAAAATATCTAAAGGAATCAAAAATAATTATTGTGACTTCTGCTTTTAAAGGCATCACCGATAAATTAATAGATTTTTATAATAAATCTTGTAAGGATGTTAATTCATGTGCAGAGGTTATTGAAGATATTAAAAAAATTCATTTGAAATTTATAAATGATAATATCAACAAAGAAAAATTAGAGTATAAAGATTCTTTAGATTTTTTTGAATTGAATCTAAAAGACCTTGTTCAATTAGGACGAGTCATTCGCCTTTTACGTCCAAGTTTAGACCTTCAAGATTTGATAATATCTTATGGAGAAAAACTGAGTACCTATATTGTAAATCAATATTTAAATTCTATAGGAATTCCCTCAAAATTTATTTCTTCTGATGAATTAATATTAACTGACGACAATTTTGGAAATGCACTCCCTTTATTAGAAGAAACAGAATCCATTATACAAAAGAGACTATCACCAATTATTAAATCTGATGATAATCATATTATATGTGTTACAGGTTTTTATGGTTCTACTAAAGATAAGAAAATAACTACTTTAGGTCGTGGAGGGACAGATTTAACAGCAGCTGTAATGGCTTATAGTCTTTCTTCATTATTTAAATGTAAGGTAATATATTGGAAAGATGTTCAAGGGTTTCTAGATGCTGATCCACGAATAGCAGAACAAGCTTCTCTATTACATCAAATATCATATTTAGAAGCAAAAGAACTTGCCTTCTTCGGCTCTAAAGTATTACATCCTCTTTGTTTGGATGTAAATGAAAAAGGAAATATTCCTTCTGAGATACGACCATTTAATGATCCTGATTCTAATGATTATACAAAAATTACAAAGGAAATAACAAAAGGAGAAAAAATTATCAAAGCAATTACTTCTATTCAAAGATTATCGATGGTAACTATAGAAAGTGGTACAATGATTTCTTTGCCTGGAACTGTAGCAAAACTTTTTAATTTATTAGCTGAAAATAATATAAATATAAAATTTATTTCACAGAGTTCTTCTGAAAATAATATTACAATTGGTATTGATTTTGAGGATTCTATGAAAATAAGCTACCTCTTGAGAAACTCAGATTGGTTCGGTAAACAATGGTTTAGTATAAAAATTGATAATGACATATCCTTAATTGCTGTAATCGGTGCTGCTATGCTCCATACTCCTGGTATCGCGGGTAAAATATTTACATTACTTGGAGAACAAAGGATTAATATAAGAGCAATTTCACAGGGATCTTCTGAACTTAATATTACGATTATAATTGAAAGAGATCATTGTAAAAAAGCTGTAAATATTTTATATAATGCTTTTATCAGGTAAAAATATAATAAAAAAAGAAATAAAATTCCTTTTAAAAAAAATCATTGAATTTTACTTTTGCTAGATTTAATCGATTTTCCATTCTTTTTTCTGAAGATAAATTATTTTTTAGAGCATCATTACATATCTTCTTTCCTATATTTACTTGAGGATTACTTGCCCAATCTACATTTAGTAACAAACATAAATAATATACACTAGATTGGATAAAAGCAATTAAACTTGCTATATTTTTCTCATCAGGATTCTTTATTGAAATCATTCCTGAAGGGATTTTTTCTTCAATTAAAGCTTGAAAAGTTGCATCAGCTTGATAATCAACTACTTTTTGAGCAGATTTTCCACTTATATAATCTATAGAGGATTTTAAATTTAAATCAGGATTTTCATTCTCTATATGATATAATATTGGAATTACAGCCCCTTTAAAGCCTCCTAATATATATTCAAGAACAGAGTGTTGGCATAATGGTGCTTCTTGATATGTACCCATTAATCCTTTTCCTTCCTTCCCTGAACTCTCTGAAATTTCTTGTACTAATAATCCAACGGATCCTTCAAGATTCTTTGAATAGGGCATTGAAAATACAATCTTATATCCTTTTTTGTATAAATTAAATAAAAATGAAGCAAATTCTATACTTGGATTTCTTTCGAGATTCATATAGATATTATATGCTTCTTTTAATCCCACTAAGAATTTATTAATATCAATTCCGGAAAGATAAGCTGGTACAATACCTACATTTGTGATTGATCCTGCAAAACGACCTGATAAGTCTGGAACATCTAAAATAGGAGCATTAATTTTCTTTAGTAAGTCATTCATTATCCCTCTTGATGAGAGCCCTATAAAGTTATATCCTTTATCTAAAAAGATACCAATTGTTGCATTTACATCAAGGGTTTCACCACTTCGTGAAATAGGAACTACAACAGAATTGTTTGGTTTTGTTTCGTCTAGACATTTAGATAATTCTACTGCCCTTGAACTTGTTATTGAATAGATTCTTTTATTAGATAAATGTGCTAATGAAGACATTGTTTGAATAGATCCTCCTGTACCAAGAATTATTATATTTTTAATATCTTCATTAAGAACTTTACTTACAACATTTTCTATTTCTTTAATATTGATATATGACTCCGTGTCTGTAAAAAATGGTGCTTGCCAATTTTCTTTATTCTTCTTTATACTTTCTATATCTTTACTAAGTATTTTTTCATTTATTTTTGGATAGTATTCAAAATTTAAATTCAAATTATCACCAAATTAGTTTAATCGTGATTTTATTATATAATTTTAAATCATTTTTTAAAGATTTTAAATTTAATAGTTTTGTTTTAGTATTACAATTATTTTTTTTAATAGTAATTGATAAATTAATTTGGTTAGATTCATTTATTAATAAAAAAAGGGTTTTCAATAATTCTAAAATATAAATAAATGTAAATAATTTTCCTATTATTCCTACTATCTTTCTTCCAATTTATTTCATATTTCAATGTCATAGATCGATTTCTTTTACAATTTTGGACTAAATTAGAATTTTCTCTACTCTATTCATTTTAAAAAAAATTTTCTATATTATCTATAAAACTATTGAGGGAGAGAAGAGATAAGAGAAAATAAAAAGATGTAAATAAACATCCAATAGAACGGATATATAATAAAAAAAAGAGGATATACATCAATTAGGAAAAAATACTCCTATTTCAGGAGTAAAAGAGAATCTTGGATTGAAAAATATTTGATATTTCATCATTATAGGCTCATTTATGATGATGGTTCTGGAGGATTCCAGAGCATAATAATGTTATATACTATAAGAATGTAGCGAGTTCCGTTCCCGCTGAAAG
>CAZBEU010000417.1:0-7380 GCA_964491005.1 uncultured archaeon
CCTTCAGTACACATTGATAAATACTCATAAGCCCACACATTTGGTAAATTATCGATTTCTGAGACAATTATTGGAATATCTAATATACCTGCTATGTTAATCCCTCAACGACACACAAAAACCGCAATCTTTAATTCATTGGTCTGTTTTTCAGACATTTTAAACTCCCTAGTATTATTGAACCTCCATGAAACATGAGATTTATTTTTTTATTTATTTTAAATATTCAAAATTAATTACTTTTAACAATTAATATTGTTTATTAATTTTAATCATTATTATTATTCATTTTTTTAGAAAACAGATAGTAACCTCTATTTTATTCGTTTCAATTTTAGTATTGATATTTTTTTTTGCTAAGAGGAAATTTAATTTAAATTTATATAAAAAATCTTTTTATCCCATTTCTTTCCCCTTAATACCATTAAATTCTACATAGATTTAAAAATAATATTATATTTAAAAAAAATATAAAATTAATTTGATATTTATGAATTTAAGTACAATAGGATTATCAAGAAAAACTTCTCATTGTTTTATTATAGATAGTCCCATTTTTATACGTATATTTTTCTTAAAAGAGTTTATTATTATTTAAGTTAGATTACTATCTAATAATAGCTCAAGGTTTTCACTTCATTACTATTCTGATTTAGCTTTTTTATAAATTATAATTCAATGATATATTTTTTAGAGATGATTACCTATGAAAATGCTCAATCTATAGAGATTTGCTATTGTAGTTAGAGAATATAAATATTAAAATTAAATGTAGAGATGGAAAATTATGGATAAGAATAAGAAAAAAAATAAAGATAAAGCAATAAATCTTATAGGTAACCCACAAAAAAGTCAAGATGTCACTACACAGATGGAACAAAAGAAATGGAAATCTAATATATGGAAATTAAATTTATATCAATTATTTGCAAATTTTTTTATGATAACCGGAGTATTAGTTCCTTTCTTTACAGAATGGGGTAAAATTAGTTTTTTCGCAGCTATGTGCGTTCAAAGTTATTTCATGATAATGGTATTGGTTTTTGAGATTCCTTGTGGAGCAATTGCAGATCATACTTCTCGAAAATTTTCATTAGTAATCGGAGGGTTATCAGGAGCTTGTGCAGCGATAATATACTCCTCATATCCTAATATCATTGTTTTTCTCATTGGAGAAACATTTTTTGCATTTTCAATGGCTTCGATATCAGGTACAGATCAAGCACTTTTATATGATATTTTAAGAAAAATGGGAAAAAAGGATGAAATCTCAAAGAAAATGGGTAATATTCAATCTTTTAAATTAATTGGTGTAGGTGTATCAGCACCTATTGGATCTATTATTGCAGAATTTGTTTCTCTTCACATGGCAATGCGTTTAACTATGATTCCATTAATTTTTGCTACTTTAATAGCAATAATGATTAAAGAACCAAATGGTGAATTAAGAAAAGAGGAAAAAGAAAATTATTACAAAATCGTCAAATCTGGGATGATTGAACTTAAGAAAAATAAAATATTGAAGATCCTTGGTTTTGAATTGATACTAATAGAGTCACTTGTATTTTTTATGATATGGATGTATCAGCCTCATTTAACTCGGTTTCATATTCCTATTGGCTTTTTCGGAATTATAGCTTTAATAATGACTATTTCACAAATAATATTTACAAAATTACTATCATATTTAGATATGAAACTAAAAAAGAAAAGTGCCTTTACGAAAAGTTATACTTTTACTATAGGTATTTTATTGATAATCTTAGGTTTTATGAGATTTCTTCCGGGAGTATTACTATTGATTATCCTCATTTCAGGATTAGGGCTTTCTAGAAACATATTATTCATTAAGGGAATAAATTATCAAATAGAAACTGAGAATAGAGCTACAGTCTTAAGTACAATAAATATGTTTGGAAGTATTCTACATGCGCTATTCTATCCGTTGTTCGCTTTAATTCTAACATGGAACTTCGATGCAATTTATTTTTTTCTAGGAATAGTAATAATAACTTCTGTTGTTTTATCTCAAATAAAAAATGAATATCTATAATTACAATTCTTTTTTTAAAAAAAATATTAAATTATTTTTTTTCTTTAAACTGACTATAAAATTCATCCATTCCTTCGGCATATTCCGTGGATTTTTTCTTTCTTTCTTCTATTCTACGTTCTTCATTTTCCTTTTCTATTTCCGATTTTTTAAATATTACAAATATTAAAAGTATTGAACATATTAAGAAAAAAATACCTAATCCTATTATAAAACCAAATATAATTGAACTATTCACTGGAATTTCATTGATTTTCACTGTCCCTTCTGGATAAATATAGACTAATAGTCCCATAATTGCAAATGGAATAAAGATAAAAGCACTGGCAAAAAATAAAATATAAACAAATTTTTTAAGATTATGATATTTAAATACTTCATTTTTTGTTATATATATTATATTTGGTTTAGATTTTTCAGATATTTTTTCTAACTTTGAAATTTTATCTTTAAATTCTTGCTATTTTTTGTTGTTCATTAATTTCTTTTTCTTCCATATTTAAAATCCTCTTTCATTATTGATTTTATGATATTTAAAAACTTTAATTTTGGATTTATGAATAAAATATAGTTAATGACTTTTATAAACTTTTCTATTAATAATTATTTTATCCAATCTGCTTAAATAATAAAAAAGAATTATAATTTTGACTTCGATAATTAGTATTTAATCTTTTCCATTACACTTGTTAATTCTTCATTGGATGCACTGCTTCTTGGTAAGGCTAAAATTATTTTTTTATCTCCACTTTCCCGAGGGATAATATGAACATGAAAATGGTCAATTACTTGTCCAGCAGCTTTATAATTATTTTGTATAATATTATATCCATCTGGATTTAATTTTTCATATATTAATTTTGCTACCTTTTTTACTGTTTGAAATAAGCAATTTAATTCATTATCAGGTAAAACTTCTAATGTTTCATAATGATCTTTCGGAATTACTATTGCATGACCCTCTGATATAGGATTAATATCTAAAAATGCTAATGTTTTATCATCTTCAAAAATGATTTTTGATGGAATTTCTTTTTTTATAATTTTACAGAAAATACAATTTTCATCATTCATATTTAAGTTAAACCTATTAAATTAATTTAATAACTAAGTATACTAATTTAAAAATTTTTTTTAAACAAAAAGAAAAAAAATTATAGGGATTTTATCTTCCTATAGATTGCTAAAATTGCTATAGAGATAATTATACAACTAATTACAATTGATAGATTAAATCCAGGAATATCAATATATACTATTCTTGATACATTTAAAATATGATCTCCATCAAAGTATAAACCTATTAAGACATGATCGCCTAAAGACACATCAGGAAATATCCAAAAGGGTGTATGGGAATTTTTTTTAAATCTCTCAAAATTTATTGGATTACTAGTCTTTCTTGTATAAATATCAAGATCATACAATCCATATAGAGTAATGGAGCCACAATCTTCTGTCCAATATATATTATAGAGATTACAGTCTAATTGTGTATATTCCAATATTACAGGACGAGATCGCTCAGGTGGTGTAAACCATGAAATATAATAGGAATATTTTAAATACATTCCATCAAAAAATATTAAATCTTTAAGTGTTAAGATTTTTGTCATTATATTGTTTTCTCTATAAATCTCTCCTTCTTTAGGTACTACAGAGATAGTAAAATTTTGATCTCCATATTCCAAGGGAATCCAATTATATATTATTGTTTCAATTGAATTTTTAGGAAGATTTGATATAGTTCTATTCTCTACTATATTTCCATTTAAGTATAATAAGGCTTCCACATTAGTTTCGATATGGTCTCCAAGATTAGTAATTATAGCTTCAATATTTGAAGGAGTGCCAACTTCATAGGCCTTAGGCACATTTAATACAGCTTTAATGTCATGATCAAAGAAAATCTGAATGATTTTAGCATTGGTATCTTTTAGCTCAAAGGTGTAATATAAATTCATTTTTGTATAATAAAAAGATCCTTCAATAAGGAATCCTGTACTCGTATCATATATTACCTTTGCCATTGGATGATTTAAATCTTGTAGTTCTAAAACCTCTATTAATCCAAAAACAGTGCTTTCATAAAGATATCGATCTATGACACTAAAGATATGATCTCCAGTTGAATCAACTACAATTGAAACATTATCACCAATAAAAATATTCTATAGATATAACTGACACTATGTAAATTTATTCTTTTCGTTTTAGATTTCACTATTTTTATTTATTTTAATTATGTAAATAATATAAATAAAAACATTATAATTTAATATTTAAACTTTATTCAAAATCGATTTTTATCAATGTTAATAGTATATTTGGTTTTACAAAAAAAATAGCAATTTAATTAATCTCTTTTGTAATTTTTTTTATTAAAATTAGACAACTTATATTAATATTCAATTATAATTAGAATTGGAGAAATATTAATACTTTAAATAGAATTAGTTTTCAAGTTTTGAATTAATTCTAAAGAGATTATTTTTTAAAATTTAAACATAGCTATAAATTACATAAATTTATTATAAAAGAACGCTTTACTTATTTATACAAAACCTTTTGTAAAGGTATCTTGGAATAAATTTAGGTTTTAAAAATGGCAAAAGGAACAGTTAAATGGTTCAATAGTCGGAAAGGGTTTGGTTTTATAACCCCTGAAGATGGTTCTGATGATGTTTTTGTTCATTATTCCGCTATTTCTGGTGAAGATAATGAATTTAAAACAATCTATGAAGGAGATGTTGTTGAATACGAAATCGTAGATGGAAAAAAGGGACCACAAGCAAATGAGGTTAATGTTTTGGAAAAAGGACCTCGAAAAAGTTTTAAAAAGAAAGGATCAAGCTTTTAGTCTGGTCAATATTTTAATAAACTTTATGAATAACTAACAAATATTAAAGATTTATAAAGATATTATACAATGTTAATGACCTTGACATGAATATTGATTCTTTATTGATCTCATTTTATTTTTTTTAACTTATTTTTTAATTTATTATTTTTCTTTTCTTTTCTTTCAATTGATATATTTTTTCTAACTAATCTTGATTTTTTTTTTTTAAATATATCTTATTTATTTATGAATATGAGTAAAAATGCATTGCTCTTATTGTAAAAAATTAATAAAAAGAACAAAAAGAAAGAAATTTATTCTTATTAACAAGGCAGTACAAAAAAAACAAAGAATATTTTGTTGAAAATAATGTTATGATGTTTGGAAGAATAATATATCTATTCCGAATACTAATTCATACTATATTTGGATTATTGAATCTATAGTCAATAATAAGATCATATTTAGGAGAAAGAAGATTATATTAGAAGGAATCTCCGATATATATGGTCCAAATAAGGAAAATTCACATTTTTCAAATAATATCTTTTTAAATTGAATTAAATTTAATAATTGAAATTATTGAATAAATCACTTTTAAAGAATTACACTAAAAGATAAAAATATGAATTTTTATATTAAAATAAAAAAAAATCTAATCATTATGAACGAAAAAAAACAATTATTTACATTTTCAATATTTACTATTATTCTAATATCCTCTATTGGTATGAATATAACAATACCTGTATATGCTACAACACCTCCATCTCACTATAGTACTCCCCAAAGTGTAATCTATAGTGTAGACGTAAATTTTACTATAAAAGATACAGGAGGTCATTTAAATAGATATAACGTTATATTACCCCGATATGATAATCGAGCACCAACTTCTCCTATGTGGCATGATTCTCCTCCTTATCAGGAGAGTACATTATTATATCATAATATTGCTAATTCTGGTCAAACTCCCTTTTTATGGATAGATGATTATAACAATACATATGATCATTTCAATGTAACAAATCTAGATGGTACTCTTAAGCTAAGTCAGCATTATAACATTACTCTAAATGAAGTTATATTTTCAAATATTACTGATACAGACATAGGAATTTATGATTGGGATGATATTATCTTTAATTTATATTGTAATGGAACGGATGCAATCTACAATATAACTGATCCAGATCTTATATACGCATCTAATACTTTAACGGGAATTAATCCTACAGATAACCCAATTGTAAAAGCAAAAAAGATTTATGATTGGGTAAGTGGTTATCTAACATATCAAGTCTTTGATGAAGATATGGGAGCATCTTGGGCATATGATCATCACCTAGGAGATTGTTCTGAATACTCTAGCCTTATGATTACATTATTAAGGATTCAAAACATTCCTGCCCGCAAAGTTACAGGATTTGTTGTTTCTAATAATCCTGGTTTGAGACCTAGTGTAGGACAAGTATTTAACTTTTATTTTGATCCCCTTTCTGGAGGTAACATGCTGGGTCATGCATGGGTTGAATATTATGTAGAAAATATTGGATGGATACCAGCTGATCCTACGTGGGCGGGACCACAATATAATTATTTTAATAGAATAGATTATCTAAGAATAACTGATTGTGTTGGATCTAATTGGACAATTCCTTTAATGGATGATAATCCTTATACTGAATTTCCATTTCTTTGTATTCTTAATGATAGTTTTTATACTGTAGGACATCAGCCCTCAATTTTATACAGTTTGAAATTAACCGTTTCAGATGTGAACCTTAATCCTGATTATTTAATGCTGATAATTATTGTCGCTGTCGTTATAGGTGTAGTGGTTGTTATTACATTATTGATTTTCCTTGCAGTCAAGAAATCTAGGAATAAAAAAATAAGCTATTATTAATCTATTATTATCTATTTTTCTTTTTATTTTTAACATAGAAGTGATTATTTTTTTCTCAAAATTAGAAAATAACAGTTAATAATTTATATAATGTAGACAAAAATATAGATTAAGGTAATTAAAAATAATCAACTTTGGATTTTTTCTCCTTTATCCAAAAAATAGCATCATATGAACTATAAAACTTATAGATTAATATATATAGGTTTATTTTTAATACTAATAATTTCAATTTTCCTACCTTATTTCCAAGTATCTAAGGGTCAATCTCAAAATATCTACAGTATTCCTCAAAAGATTGAATATCAAGTAGAAGTAAATTTCACTCTAACAAATTTGTACGAATCTAATGATTATTACTTCAAAATAGCTCGTTTAAATGATAGAACATATGATCCTATATTAGGTGATAGTATCGCTCCCTATCAACAAAGTATTCTACAATATAATAACATTATCAATTCTAATTCAGAATCTTTTCTCCAAAAAGATCAATATAATAATATTTATGATATCTTTAATACAACTTTAGAACCTGATCAGAGTGTATCTCTAAGTCAAAAATATAATATCATT
>CAZBEU010000418.1:0-1605 GCA_964491005.1 uncultured archaeon
TTATTCATTTTTTATTGAAGCTCTTGGTATTTTTAATTTTTAAGTTAAAAATATTTGTTTTTAAATAAAGGTATAAAGTTTATACCCCTTTCAACGTGAAACGTATATTTCACGTTGATTTACATAGGTTAAAGTATTTTCTAACGAATACTTTCATTTAAAATATAATGTTTAACAAAAAAACTTTTATATTTATCAATAAAGTAAATTTCTTAATATAATAATTTCTATTCATCCTATCGCATCTGATAAAAATTAAGGTCTAATATTAAATTATGAAAGATTATGAATTATGGGTACATTGGAAGCAAGGAGATGAATGTGCTAATTTTATTTCACAAGCAGGTGATGTTAAACAGGGATTAATTGAATGGGCTAAAAGTATGGAATATAATGCAAAGAGAATAAGGCGATTGGTGAATCTTTTTGAGAATAAAGATTTAGATATAAATGCTTGTACTCATTCAATTATTCTTAATGGAGATGAGGAAATTCTAAAAAAAGCTGTTGAAGAAGAATTAATTAGTTGTATTGAGTATGAAGAAGAAGAACATTATTTCGAAGAAGATTTGGACTTAGTTAAAAAATCTCAATTAAAAAAAGCTAATGAAATAATAAAGGTTTGTATGAAATGCAAGAAGGAATTATCATTTAAAGAATTTTATAATACATATAGAGAAAAATATAATAAAGAAAAAATTGCTGAACTTTGGACCAATGATACTTTCCAATTTTTTTGCTGCTCTTGTTTTAATAAAATGAAATGTTCACAATGTAATAATTATTTTGACTTTACTCTCCTTAACGATCAGTTCTATTTTTTTTGTAGTGAATGTTTAGCAGATATGATTTCTCATATACAAGACAAGATCTCTGAAAAGGATTATGAGGAAGTTTTAAACTGTATTTTAGAAATCAATAATCAGATTAAAAATAGACTTATTAATATTAAATAATTAAGTAGTTAAATACATTTTTCCTCTAAATGAATTATTTTGTTATTATTTTATGACTTCTCATTTATTTCATGATGATTGATCAAGTATCCATATATAGGGGTTTTAGACATTTTAAAATATATTAAAAAGTATATTCTTATTAATATCGATAAACCATTTAATTTAATTCAAATAATATGTATGAATTAAAGGCAGCATTAGAAAGATCATTTCATCAGAATGGGGATTGAATAAAAATATTGCTTTATTAAACTTTTTAGGAAATCATGATACATCTCGTATTCGTTCAATATTATCTGATGAGCGATTCTTATTTCCCGCTTACATTTTTCTCTTCACAACTAATGGAATACCAAAAATATATTATGGAGATGAAATTGGGATGTATGAGAATAAACATAAAAATAATGATGATGATGTCCGTAGACCAATGATAGATCTGAATGCTCCCCGGCCTGAAAATGGGTATAATATATTTCAACATATACAAGAAATGATTAAAATTAGAAAAAACAACCATGCATTAATCTATGGTGATTTGACTCCTATCTTTGCTCAAGATAATATATTGGTCTATGTTCGAAAATCATCAAAACAGACAATTTTGGTTATAATAAATAATCAGATTCACACTTCATATAATAAG
>CAZBEU010000419.1:0-2090 GCA_964491005.1 uncultured archaeon
ATTAGAGAATTTGAGAATAATATTAATAGAATCGCAATTAATGATAAAAATGAAACTGGAGCTCAATATTATGAATCTGATTATGGAGGATCAAAAACTCAATATATAGAATTAATAAAGAGTATTATAAATAGTAATAGAAATCGTAGTATTCCGCCTTATTCTGTAATTATCCCGGTAGTTTTTAATGGTTCCACAGATCTAACCGCAACTTTTTTAGGTGAACAAATTGAGAAAGAAGCAGCACAAATATTGACAAAACAGCTAGAATTATGTAAAGGATCTAAGGATTTTAAAGATGACAAAAATGCATTTGAGAATTTTTTAAATTTACTTGTAGAATTTAGAAAAAATAAAAATGCTCCTGAACATTTAGATAAGATTCATAGATATCTAAATGAACTTGAGAGAATTATTGAAAGTTCTCCTGGAATAGATATGAAAATTTCAAATATTCGAACTGAGATTTCTCATTTACCTTTAATTGACGAAGAAAGATTATTAAAAATAGTATTTGATATAATAGAATTTGTTTCAAAATATAAAATCGCTTTTTTATTTATGTATGATGAATGCGATGATTGGTTATCAAAATTAGAGGACGAATCCATATGGAGTAAAAATTTTTTAAAACGACAGTATTTTTTTCGAAAATTATTAGATAGACTTTCAAATTTTCGATTATACCAAATATTTTGTTTAACTCCAAGAGTTTATAATTCAATTAGGAGCGATCAGAGTGATAGCGCTCCAGGGATACAGAGGATTTCCTCTGAAATGATGAAAGTCTCTTCTTCAGGACCTTATGTGCATATACGAGAACAAGGCGTATATCAAGATGATGAAGCAGAAGAAGCTATGCTAAAATGGCTTATTATATTAGAGAAAGCCTACAAAAAAGCTGATGATGAAATTTTCAATACATTTTTACCAACCTTGAAAAATAAAATAGATAAAAATTTATCAAGGAGAAAAGCAAATCAAGCAATAATATCCTCTATAAGATCCTTTATTAATCTCACAGATGAAATAAAACATGGTCAAAATGAATATAATACAGCAGAAAAGCATAGATCTCATTATTTAACTATTGGAAATATAATTGAACCAATTTTTGCTAGTTACTTAAATTTTCTGAATTTCCATTTTATTAAAAAACATGTGGATGTTGGAGACGGTAAGTTAATAGATGGTAAATTTATGGCCGTTAAAGGAGGTAAAATAGAGTTATATGCTGAAATTAAGTCATTTAGCAATCCAGAATCATTTGATTTGGGTAAATCAAAACAGGTTATTAATTGTGTAAAAAATAAAAATTCAAAAGTGATTTTTTTCCTTTTTTGCAAAGATTTAACTAAGGAATATGTTAGTGAATGTATTCATAAATGGAAAAATTTTGGATATATCGATCCTAACATAGATATACAATTAATTATTCCAATAATTATCAATGATCAAACGCTATTAAATTGTCTTGTTGGCCTTGGACAGATAACTTATTCTCAACTTAATGAAAAATTTGAAGATTTTGATAAATTGTTGAGATTAATGAATAAAGATTTTCATGGAAAACTAACTAATTTATTTCCTAATGAAGAAGAAATTCCAACTGAAGAAGAAACTCCAACTATAGTAAAGTCATCTGAAGAACCAATTAAACCACATATCTCGTTTACTAATGAATCATATCTTAATTTATTAACAGAATTAAAAAGTATTAATGAAACTTCGAAAAGAACAGCCATAGAAATAATAATTTGTTTGGGAAATAAAAATAAAGTTTATTCATACCGAACAATCAATGCGATTAAAAATCTAATAAAACAACCCTTACTAAAAAATTCTTTTGATGAAGCACTTGAATATCTTAAACAACATAATATAATTAAAGAAAAAAATGAGCGTGTAGAATTTAATTGGGATTATTTTGATAAATCAGATATAAAAAATAATCCAGAGAGTTTAATGATCCAAGTTTTTAAGGAACTTATAAATATAATAAAAGAGGACCCTGAATAAATAATGAATGTAAATTTCATTGAAATAAAATCATTTAAAAGACCATTTATAGACTTTTTAAAAATAATTGA
>CAZBEU010000420.1:0-1574 GCA_964491005.1 uncultured archaeon
CGGGGGGAATCGAACGAAAAATATATACAGGGTATACACACAATGTTAATTTTTTACCTTCAGGGTAAAAAAATACTTTATTCACACTCTAAGTCCGACAGAAAATAAAAATACAGTCATACCTCAGCAATTAGAAGAGAATATTAAATATTTAATTTAAAAATCACATATAAATTGTATTTTTAATTCTCTTAGATTATTATCCAGAAATATATACAATTATTGATAACTAATCATTTACTTTTTTAATCTTATGATATTTACCCATTTTTTCAATGCTTACTTTTAATTTTTTCTTATATATGCCTTTTGAATTGGTTATTCTTAAAATTAATAAAGATGAAAATTTATATTATTAATAAGAATGAATTAGAAAAATAAAAATTCGTGAAATATGGATGAATTAAGAAAAAAAAGGTATCGAGATAAAATTAATTATATAATAGATTGTTTGAAATTATTATCAGTAAAACCAAAGAATGAATTAGAGAAATTTGGGATTTTTTATTCACTTCAGACCTCTATAGAGTCTATTATTGATTTAATTGCAATGTCTATTAAGGATTTAGGAATACCGATAAAAGATGATGAAAATAACATATTTGAATTTGTTAAAAAAAGAAAAATAAATCAAAAATTGGGAGAAGACTTGAAAAAATTGAATGGTATGCGAAATATTATAGTACATAGATATAATAGTATAGAAGAGGATATTATTTTAAACTCAGTTATAGAGGTTAAAAATTTATTAAAGAATTGGTTGAATATAATTGAAGAGTTGTTATTAGATTTTGATAAGGATTGAAGAAATAAAGGAAAGATTTAAATCAATAGCAAATAACTATGATGTTATTTTATATGGATCGTTAGTTAATAGCAACGAGCGACCGAATTCTGATATTGATATTACTGTTATTTCATATCTAAAAAATAAAGAAGAATTAAAGAAATTGCAGTTTAATCTTTTTGGCTTAGCTTCTAGAAAATATGATATACGTGTATTTGAACTTTTACCAATATACATTCAGATCTCGATTATACAGAATTATAAGGTGATTTTTGGTAATTTATTAGAAATTTCGGAATATTTTTATATTTATAGAAAGAAATGGGATGATTGTAAATATCGAATTCTTTCAAATCAATTTAAAAATTATCAAGAGCGCATCACACTAATGAAATAATTAGAAAATGTTCCAAAAAAAAAAATTACTCTCCTTTTGATGAAAATCAGTATTGAAAGTCCACTATTTTCTTATTAACACTATCAATTTTAGTCGTAAAATAACTGTATAAGGATTAAAAGTATTTTTTATAATAGAAGAAGGTATAACTTGACATAAAAATAAAGTTAATAATATCGTGAAATAAAATTTAATGTTTTATAAGTAAAAATAAAGAATCATAAGGTATAATTCTAGTTTAAAAGATTTGATTAAGGTTAATTTTAAGACAATAAATATTTTCTATACAAATTACAATAATTAATTTCTTTACTCAATTTCTTTTAGGATTGCATATAAATTAGGAGATGCTTCTTGAATATATTTAATTCCTGCATCTTTAATAATTTC
>CAZBEU010000421.1:0-10121 GCA_964491005.1 uncultured archaeon
TGACAGCGTTATTGGAGCTATTTTATCTGGAAATAATTCAACAAAATTCGGTATTGGATTTGCTGCTGGGGCTGAATATACTGGATATAGTTGTACCCCAACAAAAAATATAGGAAATTTTATTTTAAGGGTGGATGGTAAACCTGCTTTATTAGGTTTATGCTCAGCAGCTGGAATTCAAAAAGAATCATTATATGAATTAAGATCTTCTGATTATCTAAATTACTATGTAATTTTAGGTACTAAAGAATTAATAAAAGGGAAGGAGTATATACATTTAACAGCTACAATTACTAATCCTGAACTTGAAAGTCTTGTTAACACTGGATTTCCATTCGACCGTGTTCCAGATAAAATAGATATTTTTCAAAGCAACATGAACATACTCCATAAAACAGCAGAAAAATCAATAAGTCAGGCTTTGGAAAGTATTTCGAATCCTAAATTCTTGCTCGGAATAGATTGTGCAATAAGATTCATAGCCTATGGTGACAATCTCCCAAAAATAATAAAAACTATTGATGACACTGTTGGAAAAGATATACCTAGAATGATAATTGGTTCTGGTGGTGAAATTTACGGAAACAAAGATATTGATTGGTATTTTAATAACGTGACATATGTAACCTTAGCCGGTGGGGATTAATATTAACCAATATAAAAAGAATTTTTAATATAACTTTTTTTTTATTCTTTTTAATTAGTTCATTCTGATAAAAATTCATTTTTTCTTATTCGAAAAATATTAAAATAACTATTATCACCAAATGAATAAAAATAGACATTAAAGATAGAAAATGATAATTGATGAATTATTGATTAAAGGAAAAGAACTCTTCCGTGAAAATGATCAAAGTAAGGTAAAGAAAGAAAAATTTAATGCAATATTAGAAACAGCACGCCATCAATTCGAAAAATGCAATTTTTATCGTCAATTCTGCCGACAGAAAAATTTTAATCCTCAAGCTGACTTGAAATCCATAGAAGATATCGCTAAAATCCCTTTTTTAACAACAGCGAACTACAAGCGAAAGTCTGGTAGGCCTAAGGACTTATTATGCGTTCCAGAAGAGGAAATATTAGCTTGGACTATGTCGAGTGGTACTTCTGGTGATCCTTCCTTAGTAGGAAGAGACAAGATAAATTTAGCAAGATTCTTTAAAATGTTTAATTTTGTTCTTGAAGAATTATGTAGTTTAGGAGATTATCAGTGGTCTCTATTTTTTCAGCCAAGACCACAAAAAACTTTAGCAGTTGATGAGAAAGTTCCTCACCCTCAAAATCATATGGGATATATATTTAATGTTGCAAATAAACTTCCAATGGAAAAAAGATACTATGCTCTCAAATTTGCTGATGAAGAATCACGAAAAAAGGGTAAAATGTTCGAATTTGATGATCAAACTACTTTTGGATTTTTAAATGCGAATCCTGCAAGTAAAGGTATTGGATGGATTGGTGGAGCTATTCCATTAATATATAGTACACTAAAAGGATACTATGAAAAGACAGGGCAAGGATTTAATGTAGGAGAAAAAACTATATTTGTTTCAGGAGGAGGATGGAAAACATTTTCAGGAGAATCTGTATCACCTGTTAAATTTAGAGAAGACATGGAAAAGATTTTGGGTATTCCTAAACAACAGATTTTAGATGTATACAGTTTTACGGAAACAGATTGTGTTCATGCTGAGTGTGAATATCATAATAAACATATTCTTCCATGGCAAGATGTTATTGTCAGAGACGTTGAGACTTTAGAACCCGTAGAAATGGGTGAAAAGGGGCTTAATAACGTAATTAATCCTATTGCTTATAGTTATGCTGGTGTTTCAATTTTACAAGATGATATTATTAGGGTTATTATGGAGGATGATTGTCCCTGTGGTAGAAAAGGTAAAGTTATTGAAATCTTAGGTAGAGCTGAAGGAGCAGAAGCTAGAGGTTGTGGTGCTCAAATAACCGAAGAAACAGATTCAGAATTATAATTTATTTTTTTTTTAAATTATTTACTTTTTTTTCTTATTAAAAATAATTATAACCTACTTTTTTTATTAACTTACTATGAAAAAAAAAATTAATCTTCCAGGTTTTATTTTTAAATCTATTTTTTCGGAAAACACAACAAAGGAAGAAATTAAACGTCAAGATGATATCTTAGAAATTGAATTTCCAGTATTCAATAAAAATCAAGTATTAAAAACAGCAGAAACACTTGCTTTAAAAAAAAGAAGAGCTCATGATCGAGATATTGATGATGTTTTAGATTTTATTGATCAATTAGGGTCACTTTGGCGTGATCCTTTTTATGATCTGCGAAAAGAAGCATTAGAAGTTCTTCCAATGATAACAGGTCAATCTAAAAAATTAATAGAAATTGAACTTATGGCAACTCTTATGATGTGTAATAAAAAGATAACAGAAGCTCAATTACTTGGTGAAATTGGAGGCAAAAGATATTTAGAGGATTGGATTCCTAAAGGAAATACTAGAATCCATGCTCAACCTAGGGGATTAGTTTTTCATAATTTAGCAGGCAATGCTTTCAATTTAGGTTTATTAACTCTCTATTTTGGACTTATAACTAAAAATGTAAATCTTATCAAATTATCTCATGGAGAACCATATTTTCTCATTAGATTATGTGAATCAATACTTGATATTGACAAAAAAATAGCAAAGGAAATAGCTGCAATTTATTGGAAAGGTAGCCAAGTAGACATTTATAATGAATTATTTAATTCGGGATATGTTGATTGCGTTTTGGCCTGGGGTGGAATACAATCCATTGAAGATATAAGAAAAAGAGCAAATAGATTTGGGATAAAAATAATTGATCATGGTCCTAAACTTTCTTTTAGTGTTATTTCTGATGATATATTCAAAAATAAAGAACAAATGAGAGACGCTGCTAATAAAATTGCAATGGACTTAGTATTTTGGAATCAAAAAGCATGCTTAAGTCCGAGAATAATATATATCGTAGAAAAGCCTCAAAAGATAGATCTAAAGGAAATAAATGGTAAATTATTGGAAAAATCAAACGGAGAATCAAATAACTTTTCTCAAATTGAAGAATTATTATCTGATAATGGTAATGATATATTTGAGAATTCCGATACCACTAATATTGCTACACAAATGCAACGTTCTATGAAATTACTTAAAAATGAAATATCAGATTTATCAACAAAAGGATTTGCTAAATTATTAGCAGAAGGATTAAAAGAAGCTGATATGAAATTGCCCCGTAGTCATCTTACTCAAGCAGATGGATTACAAATGAATAAAAAAAGGGAATATTTCCTTATGAATTATGCCTTTAAAAAACGAGCAACTCTTTATTATCCTACTAAAGAGAAATTAGATTGGACTGTTATATATTTACGAGATTTACCTTCCATGTTAGAAGTAGACATGTGCCAAGATCGTTTTGTTGTAGTAACAAGAATCTCTAATATACAAGAGTTAATTTATTCTATAAGAAAAGAAAAATTACAGCAATATCTACAAACTGTATCTATTTATGGTTCGGATGATTTTGTTAAAGAAGTATCTGAAGAATTATCCTTATTAGGAGCAAATAGATTTCCTAGAATTGGGGAACATAATGTTCAATCAATAGGAATGCCTTGGGATGGTCATTATACACTACAAGAAATGATTAAATGGGTGTATATAGCATTTCCTGATCCTAAATCTGAAGATGATAACGGTGGTAGAGTAGATCTAATGGATGGAGGCAATTTCTAATTTTATTATTTAGTTTATACTAATAATATTTCTAATTCCTTTTTTATTGTAAATATTTTGTCAGGTTTTTTATAAAGAGCGATTACAGTTAATCTTCTTGAGAAGATTCCAGAACTTTCGTTAAAATGTTTTAGAAAATTCCAATTAAGTATAAAATTTTGACCAGGATTTAATATTTTAGGGATCTTAATCATTTCAGAGTCAGATCTTCCTTTTATAAATAAATCCTTAGGATAATCTAAAATTATTTGTAAGTCTATAATTTTATCTGTGGAAATATTTTTAATTTGTATATATAATTTTATTACTGATTCGAAATGTTTAGCTCTATGAATGTATTTCCATTGTTTTTGGAATAATAAATCATCTTTTATTTTTTTTATTTGTTTGATTGGCATTACAATATTATCAGAAATATTTGCTTCAATCATTCTCTTATTTAACAGCATTAATAAAATATCCATAATTTTAGATCTATGTATATTATATTTGGAGCATATTTCATCTACATGAATTTCTCTCTTTCTTAATTCTAATGACAACCATTGACTTAAATTTACATAATCCAATTCAGGTATCATCTCACTAAGAAATGCTACCAATTCTTTTCTTAAAGAATCTGCTTCAAAATCTTCAAATTTTTCCAGCTGATTTGCTGTATGATAAATATCCAAATAAATATGATATTTGGGAACTGCTTTTAAGAACATTCTCATTTTTGTGTAAATATTCATATCAATTTTCTCTAATGTAATCTTACCCAACTGTGAAAATAAGGATTCGACAAACTTGGGATTTTCTAAATATAATTTTTTAACAATATTCGTGAGATTAACCATTATTTGAACATCTAAAATTGTGACTGTCGTAAATAAATAATAAAATCTTAAAAATCCATGTTTATTAATTGAAAACTTTAAAAGGTTCTCAATTGCCTCTAAATTATCAAAGTTTTCATCCTTTAAATAAAAGAAAAAAGCTTCATCAAATAGGTCTACATGATATTCTATGATCTCTTTAATTGCATTAAAAATTGCTTGATTTACAAGAAAATCATCATGATCAAGAAATAACACTATATCTTTTGTAATAGGTTTAATTAAATTACTCTCTTTTATTCCTATTTTACTAACCAAAAATATTATATTTTCTTGTATTACCCAATTACTATTATTAATCGAATTTATTAAATCTTTGATTTTATCAGTTGAATAAGTTCCGATTATATGTTTGAATAGAAATTCTAATATCTCCCATTTGACATCCAGATCTTCTTCCTCTAATAAAATTTTAAGACCTTTATCAAAATCTCTAAAAAATTCAGATCTCTTATCTATTATGTTATTAAAAAATTCTATTATCCGAATTCTAATATTCCAAAATTCATCTTTTAAACAACCTAAAAGACCAATGATTATTTTGTTTTCATAATCAGGATTTTTATTAAAAATATCAATAAGAAATTCAATAAATTTTTCCCTAACGATTCGTTCAAAATGTTTTATTCTTGATAATATATAATCAATTTCATCATTAAGAAGGGTAGAATTGTTGTTTATGATGTTGATATATAATTTAATTGATAACTCTTGTACATGCTCATCATAAGAATCGATTAATTGTTTAATTTTGGCTAAATGCTCTTTTGATAAATAATTCCCTTTTTTTTGAATCTCTTGAATTCCATGCAAAATATCTGTTAGAATTAAAGAATTATCATCATTAATTAATGAGATTAAGTTATCTAAGGCTTTTTCATAATTTCCCGATGTGATATCCTCTTTAATTTTATTTAATTTAATAGTAGATATTATACCATACCTCTTTAATACTTAATTCCTTTTTCATTATAATAATAACAGATTTGTAATTTAAAAATTTAGAATTTATTTGATCATAATGAATTTTATAGAAAAAAAAATAATATATAATTTTGGTAAAGATTAGATACTAATATATAAATGGAATCAATCTTTTTGTTTTTTTCTTATAAGTAACATATTCTTGACCAAATTTATCTTCTAATATTTGTTCTTCATAAATCATTCGCTGTCTAAATACAATAAAATATAAGACCAAACAAAAGATAAGTACAATCAAAGCACGAAAAACTAATCCAAATCCTAATACTCCTATTATAGATCCTGAATATATTGGATGGCGGATATATTTATAAATACCTTGTTTCATTAACTTATGGTCATCTTCAATTAAAAGTACTCCAGTAGCGAATTTTCCGAGTTGGATTCTGCTCCCTATTAAAATAATACCTGCAACAATATAAATAAGAATTCCTAGATAAGAAATAATGATATTATTCCAAATTGGAATATATCTTATTATTAGATATTTATTCTCGAGATAACTTGATATAAGAAAAAATGGAGCTAAAATAAGGAGCGCTAAAATATATTTCATATACTTATCACTCTTCTCTCCTTTCTCAGAAATTGGTCTTATCATCGTATCTAAAAATGAAAACATAAAATAGATTATTAGATAAATCTGATAAATAAGAATCGTGTATATCTCTATTGCAAATATTAAAAAACAAATATTATAGTAGAGAATAAAAAAAATAGAAAATAAAATCTTCTCTATTATGTTTTTCTTTTTATCATTCATTTCTCATTAGTCCTAGATATTTTAATTATTCTGAATATTTTATTATTTCTTTTTTTTCTTTTTTAAATTACCTAATATTAATATAATAAAGGTTAAAATTTTGTGATTACAGACAATTATTATGTCTAATTAATACATTTAAATAGTAATAATACTAAATTTTTCTTTAAGAAGAAAAATAATAAAAATTGAACGAAATTATTTCTTCAATCAAAATAAGGTGATTTATAAAATATGAATTTATCAGAAAATTAGGTTTGATAGGTTCTAGTTTTTTACTTTTTATAGGAATTATCAGCACTTTATATGGTTTTAAGGTTTTTCGATCTATTCCATCAAATCCTTTTGATATAGCATATTTTAGTAATGATACATATCTATTAGGTTTAAGTGGGGGAATAGCAATTATTTCTTCTTTATTTACTTTTTCCAGTATTCTAATCTATAATAAGATAGGTAAAATTGGTTCATTATTATTACTAATAATAGGATTCTTTTCAATTTGTCTTTCTTTTATTCCTCTTGGACAGGTAGATTACTATAAGGTTCCTATGTTAGGATTTCCTGAAGTGTATTCTTGTACAATTTATGCTTCTACAACATTTTTCTTTATCCCAAACATTCTAATAATCTCAAGTGGATGCATTGGATTATTACATGAAGATAGATATTCTTTTTTAAAAGATGTATTATTCGAAATGAACTCAAAACCTAATTTCAGTCCTAAAGCAGTATTAGGTTAAAATTTTATTTTTTTTATTATTTCTTTTTTTTGATAATTTTTATATTCCTTTTATTAGAAAAAAAATAAATTGTTACTTAAACATAAGAAAAATTTATCATGACAATTCAAGAACGCTCCCTGCTTTATAGTAGAGAGTTTTTTTTCTGATTAGATTATAACATATAATTCTTTTACATTTTTTGAAATGTTTAAATCCTTATATCATAGACGATTAGCAACTTGAATAAAAAAATACTCGGTACTGTTTAGCATTGGTAACTCATGAATCAGTAATTGATAATAGTTCGAAAAATAGACCTCAAATCTTTAAATATATCTTAAATTTTAAGACTTAATCTAAACTAATTATTAATTATGACAATCTAATGAAAAATAAAAATAAATTTAAATTAGTGAGTTCTTTATTACTTCTAATAACAATATTTATTGGAATCCCTACTAATTATTTCAATAATTTTAGCAATTCCAGTAATATAAACGGAAATAATATTCAAAATTCTCTATTGATTGCTCCTATTGTGATTAATGGAAATAATGAATTAGCTTCTCATTCTAATGTGATTGGAAATGGAACATTAAATGATCCTTATATAATTAAAGATTTTGAGTTTATAGGATATAATCCTGATGATGGGATCTCTATAACTAATACAAATAAACCTCTTATTATTCAAAACTGTACATTCAATGGCTGCCATATTGGAATAAGGTTAGAAGATACATCAAATGTAACTATCTTTAATAATACCGCTATAAATAATGATTTCGCAGGTATCTATTTATATTTCTCAACTAATAATAATGTTACCGATAATACCGTTCTCTACAATGGACAGAGTGGTATTCAATTATATAATTCTGATAATAACATCCTCACTGAAAATTATGCTTATGATAATGACAATGCTTTTGGAATCTTTTTATCTAGCTCTGATGATAATACTCTCATAGATAATATCGTATTGAATCACACATATGGAATATCGCTTAGAAATACTGATGGTAATTGTTTAATAGATAATACTGCTATAAATAATACTCAAGGTTTTGAAGTGTCTCAAACACACAATAGCATAATCGAAAATAATACATTTATAGATAATATAGAATGTGCAATAGAATTAAGTGATGCAGATGATATAACTATGTATGGTAATGATATGAATTTATGTGGTATAATATTATTGGGATATCTGAGTCAATTTTTATCTATTGAAATCGACGATTCCAATACTGTTAATGGAAAACCTGTTTATTATTTTAAGAATCAAAAAGCGTTGGGAACAAGCGATTATGTTAATGCTGGGCAAATAATTCTTGTAAATTGTTCTGATTCGATTATAACGGATGTAAATACATCTTATGGTTCATTGGGTATATCTCTATATTATTCAGATAATAATGCTCTTATTAATAACAATGCGTCTTTTAATTCGAATGATGGTATTTTTTTATCTGAATCTAGTAATAATACTCTCATAGAGAACACTCTTCTGAATAATATGAATGGTATCCATTTAGATCATTCTTCAGAAAATAACACTCTCGTAAATAATATAGGGTCTAATAATTTATATAATGGATTTTCAATCGTTTATTCAAATAATAATACTCTCATTGGAAACACAGCTTTAGCTAATAGTCATAATGGAATCATTTTAATTATGACTGAAGATAACTGGTTAATACATAATACTGCTTCACTAAATAAGGAAAATGGGTTTTCATTGTACTGGTATTGTTTAAATAACTCACTCATAGAAAACACAGCTTTAAATAACGAGGAGAATGGTATCTCTCTAATGGAATATATAGCAAATAATACAATAAGAGATAATACAATCAACAATAACAAGGATAATGGTATTTATTTATATTATTCTGTTTTTAATAATACTATTTCAAATAATAATGCATCCTACAATGAAAATAACGGTATATTATTAGACTATGACTGTTTTGAGAATGATATAATCTCTAATAATATTTCTAATAATGAAAATAATGGTGTATATTTATATTCTTCTGGAAATGATAATAGAATCATTGGTAATATAGCTTCAGACAACAAAGTTTATGGAATTTATCTGTTATTTTCTGATAAAAGTATATTATTAGATAATAATATGTTTTCATGTGGAATAGGAGCCAATGGTACAATTAAACAAGTATTAAATTATGAAATTGATGAATCTAATAAGGTTAATGAAAAACCTGTTTATTATTTTAAGAATCAAAAAGATTTAGGACCAAGTGACTATATTAATGCTGGGCAAATATTTCTTGTGAATTGTTCTAATTCAATTATATCTGATATGACCTTCTCTCATTGCTCATTAGGAATTTCTTTATTATATTCTGAAAATAATACGATTATCTCTAATACGGTCGTAAAAAGTTTTCTTGGCTTATCTGTATGTCAATCAAACGATAACAACCTTATGATTAATAATCTAAATAATAATACTTGTGGTATCTCTATGTGTTATGCAGAAGAAAATAGAATAATAGACAATAAAATTATATACAATGAAATATCTGGTATTAATTTACTTGTCCTTTGTGATGATAATATTCTGAGAAACAATAATATTTCATATAACCTTAATAATGGTATTTCTATAAATTCTGATTCTGATTACAATATTATAAGGAACAATACAATTTCAAAAAATAAAAATATCGGAATTGATATTGATGATGATTCAACTAGAAATAATCTCTACTTTAATTTTTTTATTAAAAATATTATTAATGCAGAGGATGATGGTTATCTAAATAAATGGGATAATGATTCTATAGGAAATTATTGGAGTAATTATTATGGAGTTGATTTGGATAATAATGGAATTGGAGATACACCTTATGTAGTCCCAGGAGATCGAAATAATAAAGATAGATATCCAATATGGGATGATGGTCCAACTATAATTATCTTTAGTCCAAATAACAATGATGAGTTTGGTTATGATGCTCCAAGTTTTAATGTATTTATAAA
>CAZBEU010000422.1:0-1502 GCA_964491005.1 uncultured archaeon
AAAGAATATCTCTTACTTGTTTTCCATTTCCAAAAATTTTTATTTTCATATTTTTTATTGCTGAAGCAATCATAAAACCCAACCATCCTTGATCTTCAGTTACCATTTGCCTTGGGCCATATATACAAGATAAACGACATATATTTGTATCTAAACCATAAGAAGATCCATATTCCTGAAAATAAAGATCAGATGAGAGCTTTGAAACACCATATGGGGTATGCTTACATAAATCTATTTGATACTCCTCATTAATACCCCTAAAATCTTTATCTTTTATTTGATATCTTAATTTATTTTCGTCTAATTCTATTTGGTTAACATTGTCTCCATATATTTTATTAGTTGAACATAAAATTAATTTTGGATTTAACTCAGAAAGTCTTACTGCTTCAAGTAAATTTATCGAAGAGATTACGTTATATTTAAAATCTCTATAGGGATTAACAAGTGAGCTGGTTACTGCTGTTTGTCCAGCAGTATGAAAGATAATATCATATTGATTTGTTTTTATTATTTTTTTTAAATATTCAAAATTAGATAGATCTTCTATAAAAAAATCGACGTTACTAAATTTCCTAAGATATTTATAATTATAATTAACAATATTACCATTTTTGGAATTAAGCATTTTATATCTTGAAAAATTATCGATTATGTGAATGTGAGAGTTTTTTTTTTTTTTTGCATAGTATTCAGCGATATTTGAACCAATGAACCCTCCTCCCCCTGTAATTAATATATTCATTCTAATCTAAGTTCTATGGGATTTTTTTCTATTAAATATTTCTTAATTTTATTAGACATATAGATTTACTCATTTTAGTCCAATAAATCCAAATCAGTATCGTGAGGTATTTTATAGATTGATTCTTCTGATTCATATTTCAATTCTTCATATAATTCTAAGAATTCTTGATTAAATGATATAGGAGTTTTTAGTATATCTTCTTTAATTAATTGAAATTCATTATTATCTGTAATAATATTCTTTATCTTTGTCTCAAGCAAACCCAACTCTTTCTTCGTTGTATGTGATAGATAAATTGGGCTATTTTTGCTTTTTATAAATCTGGTTGAATAATTAGAAAAATGTTTTTTTACAAGTAGATAAGCAGATTTATAATCATTTCTATCTATACACGATCTTTTCAAATTTCTTTTAAATAATTCCTCAAAATCATGAGTAAAATTCATTAATGATTCTCGTAAGGATTTAGAGGACTTAGATGCCACAATTGCTACGGTAATATAATCAGATTCATTTAAATTTAAGATTCCTTCTTCAAGTGTTATATTTAGAACTCCTCCTATGTTCATAATCTCTTCACTCATCATTTGGACTGCATTAAGAAACCCTGTAAAAATATTTTCTCTGATATTATAATCTGACCAGTTAAAATCATATAATAGATTACCATTTCTATCTTTTACAATTATTCTAAATATTTGAATAGGTAATATGGAGAGGATTCTTGGATCTTTAGTCAGTGCAATTATCA
>CAZBEU010000423.1:0-1515 GCA_964491005.1 uncultured archaeon
GCACTCCCTAAAGATCTATAGAGCACATGAGTTTTTAAACCCTCACATTGTTTAGAGTATGAGGGAAATGAATGTTCCTTTTTAAAAAATGCTTGTCGTTTTTGAAAATTACCAATGTTCCATAACGCACTACTTCTTACTAACATCTCTTTTAGGATTTTTCCTTGTTGTTTTGTAGGATTCAATTCTATGATATTAGTTCGAAGCATTCTAAGAATGAAAGATATGTTATTATTTAAAACGTGTCTCAGAGAAGATTTAGTAAAATTTTATAGATAATCGCATTCATCCATGCCTTAAAGGACATGGCATTCTGCTCTAAATATGGTAAAATTTAAATTAAAACCATAATTCTTGAATAATATCATATGCGTTTACTAAATTAATTATTATCGTAATAAAACGTATAGGATATAATTAAGAGCAGAAGTTATAAATTGGAGGGATTACCGAGAAAGGCTATTTGTATTGCCTTCGGGAACCTGGTCAAATATTAACTTGAACAGTAAAATAAGGCCAAAGGTCGCTTATAAAAGGGTCAAGACCGATTAAAGGTGCTGGACTTAAGATCCAGTGGCAAAGGCCTTCGTGGGTTCAAATATATTCTAAGATTTCCTCGAATATGGGAAATCCCACTCCCTCCATATTTTTCTTTCTTAATATCTTTTTTATATTCACTTTAATTTTAAAAATTTATTTGATTATTTTTGTAATGGTTTTTTTTTCTCTATTTAATAATGATAGACAAAGACTTTTATATTTAGAATAAGTGAATTATTTCTAATTGATTGATATATATTATTATATTAATATAATGAATTTACTATCTATAATCCAAAAATATTTATAAAATATTTATTGTATTGATTAAATAAATAGCTGAGTAAATAAGTAACTTTAAATTAAGAGAATATATTGAAAATATTAGACAAAAATTTTAATTTTGCAAAATCATAATAAAACAACAAATAATATTCTCTTTAAAAAAATTTGTTTGATAAAAAAATAGAATATAAATAGGGTTGAGTTAAAAAATGACTATTAATTATAATCTTGAGACACATTTATTACCTTGTCCATTTTCAATGAGTTGTATTTTACCTAAAAATGACGAAATATGTAAATTTCCTGGGTATAAGGAGTGTTCAGAATATCAAATAAAGGCTAAAAAAATCAAAGCTCATTATACCTATTAATTAATTCAAAAATTACTAAAACAGCCTTTAAATTAAAAATACAATATCAATAGTAAATTATTAATGATATAGATGATTTCAAAATTTAAGGAGAATTAATTTTTACAGAATATATTTTAGTTAATTATTGTTTTATACTACTCTTTTTTCGAGTCAAATGTAAATAAAAATTCATTATACTATATATGGTGATAATATGGATACTATATATAGGTATTATTAATTAATTTAACCCTTTGTTCTTAAGGCATCCAGCGCAATAAGGCTTTTTCCTTCGAAAAGCTTCAGTGATGCGCCTCCTCCTGAAGATACCAGGGTC
>CAZBEU010000424.1:0-3523 GCA_964491005.1 uncultured archaeon
GGTAGTGGGTCTTCTTGAGGGATAAAAGATAAAATGTGATTACTTTGAAAGTATTATTTATAGGTGGAACAGGAAATATTAGTACTTCTTGCAGTCGTTTAGCTTTAAAAAAAGGTATTGAACTTTATTTATTGAACAGAGGAACAAGACATGTACAATTGGAGGGTGCTAATATTATTAAGGGGGATATTAAAGAAAGAGAAAAAATCAAAACAGTACTAGATGAATATCAGTTTGATGTAGTCGTCAATTGGATTGCTTTTAATATTCCCGATGTTGAATTTGATTATCAAATTTTTAAAAATAAAATTAAACAATACATTTTTATAAGTAGTGCATCAGTTTATCAGAAACCACCTAGATTTCCAATTATTACAGAATCAACACCTTTAAAAAATCCCTATTGGCAATATAGTAGAGATAAAATAGCATGTGAAGATTTTTTAAATCAAAAATACAGAGAAGAAGATTTTCCAATTACAATTGTTCGTCCTTCTTTAACATATCGTACAGTATTTCCTATAGCATTACCTGGTTGGGATAATTATACTATCATTGATAGAATGAAAAAAGGTTTGAAAATTCCTGTGCAAGGAGATGGGACTTCTTTATGGACTGTTACTCATTCTGATGATTTTGCTAAGGGATTTATTGGATTGTTGGGAAATATTCAAGTTATTGGGCATGCTTTTCACATTACCTCAGATGAAATTTTAACTTGGAATCAGATATATGAAATTATGGCTAATGCTGTAGGTGTTAAAGCAAATCTTGTGCATATTCCTTCAGATTTTATAATGGGAATAGATAAAGACACAGGTGATAATTTATTAGGAGATAAAGCCTATAGCGTGATTTTTGATAATTCAAAAATAAAAAGATATGTTCCAGATTTTATGGCGACTATACCTTTTACAGAAGGAATTAAAAAAGTATTAGATTGGTTTGACGAAGATGAGAAAAGAAAAGTAATTGATATTGAAATAAATAAAAAATATGAAAAGATAATCAATACTTTTGAAAATCAAATATAACCAAATTATATATTCAATTAATTTTTAAACTTATAGCAATTAATAGTTATAATTTTCAAATTATAAGAAAAAATTTTTTTAAAGACATAAAATTTAGAAAATCTTAAGGTGTATTTTAAAATGGTTAATTTTATCTCACAAGAATTGAACGATTTAATGAACAAACAAATTGTTGAAGAACTAAGATCTGGCTATATATATCTTGGTATGTCTTCATGGGCAGCTAATAAAGGTCTTCAAGGTCTAGCTAGTTTCATGAAAATTCATGCAGAAAAAGAAGAATATAAACATGCTATGAAGTTTTTTAAATATATCATAGAAACTGGTGGAAAAGTAGACCTTGGAACAATAGATCAAGTTACTACTGATTATAATAGTGTAGAAGACGTCTTAAAAGGAGCTATAGCTCATGAGGAACATATTTCAAATAAATGTAAAGAACTTATGGATCTAGCTCAACAAAAGAAGGAATACTATGCTTATGATATGTTAAATTGGTTCCTTCAAGAACAAATTGAAGAAGAAAATCTTTTTACCCAAATTTATGATGATTTTCTTCATTCAAATAAAAACGTGGGCGTTTGGGATCAACATCTTAAACATCCATAAATTAAATTTCTTTTTTTTTTTTTATTTTTTTTTTTTTGAATTTTCTGATATAATTAAATAAAAAGATTCATTTCTAACAAAAGGCTCAACAAAGCAATTCCAATTATTTTCAAGCAAATTTTTAAAATAATCTGACCAATATTCACTATAATCTCGTATTAAATCATGGTTGAACTTAATCTGAAAAACACCATCTTTATTTTTATCTAATTCTATTTTATAAAAATAATTGGCGACCTGCCACATACCAATTAATCCATTAAGAAATTCCTCTAAATTCATTTCTTCTTTCCTTTTCCCAATATACCATTCAATCACTTCAAGAGCAATATTATTTTTAAATACTTCTTGAAGATTCCCTTTTAAATATGAAAGAAAAGTTGTTTTCCCCACTAAAACCATATTTAGCTCATCTCTTGCTCGACACCATAAATCCTTTATCTCACTATTATGGGGTTCTCTATATATTTTTAGAATTTTTAAAGCTTCATCTACAACGGCAGATCTTGAACCATATTCTTTTTCATACTTTTGGATAATATCTACTGATTCATTAGATATTGTAGCATGAACAGATTTTTTTAATTTTTTTTTCTGTATAGACATAATATATTGGAATATGATGATAAAATAATTGATTATGTAATTCCTTTTTGTTTTGGTTACATTATAACTTAACTTTTATGACATTTCTATATAAAATAATGTAAATTATTAATATATATTTTTACTATATTACTATTAGATGAGAATTAATTTATCTTCAAAATTAAAATTAGGATTATTAATTGGTATAATCACAATAGCATCATTTGGAGTATTTCTTGGAGTGTATTTATATCAATTATCTTCCACACCTAGTATAAGGATAGGTGCACTTTCTGGAGATTTACATCATTTACCACTTTTTGTTGCCTTAGAAAATAATTATTTTCAAGATGAAGGAATAGATATTTCAATGAAAGATATCTATTGGTTTTCTGATGGAAATAAAGTAATGACAGCATTTGAATCCGGAAAATTAGATATGGCGTATTTAGGGCTTGCTCCAGCAATGGCTCATAAATTAACCTTAAATGCTTCTATACAAATAGTAAGTGGTGTAAATGTAAATGGGAGTGCAATAATGGTACGAAATGATTCTGGAATTAATAGCATCTCAGGATTAAGCGGTAAGAATATTGCAGTACCTTCACTTAATAATATGCAAGATTTTATTTTACAAATTGCACTGAATAATTCTGGTATAGATTTATTATATGTAGATATAATAACTTTATCTGTAGGTAATATGGAAAATGCACTGAATGGTGGTAGTATAGATGCATTTGTAGCTTGGGAACCATATAATGCTAAAGCTGTGAATAGTGGTGCAAAATATCTAGCAAAAAGTTCTGAAATCTGGCCAAATCATCCATGCTGCATTTTAGCTGCTTCTAATAATTTTATTGAGAAGAATTCCGAAGATGTTAATAAAACAGTTAAAATTCATAAAAGAGCATTAGAATGGATGGCAAATATTTCACATCACAATACTCTTATTAATATTGCTAAAAAATATACAGGTATCTCCTCAACGACTATTATTGAAAGTGCTTTGGATAATGTGGGATATATATATAATTTTACTCTGTACCAAACTGAAATTGAGACTTTTTATAATAAATTAACATCACTAAATAATAGTATTAATAATTGGACAGCTGGATATATTGATTTTTATCAGAAATTTTTTAATACATCATTTATAAATGCTTAATGTGAAAGATTATATGAGAAAAACCAAATATTTTCATTATTTTATATCATTTTTAATAATATTATGCGCTCTAATCATATGGGACATCCTTATAATATTAATACCATCAAATGTTATTCCT
>CAZBEU010000425.1:0-9287 GCA_964491005.1 uncultured archaeon
ATTGGAATTATTGATGATTTTTGGTTTTTTATTAGGAATTAATTTTGCATTTTCCTCAATTCTTGATGTTATTGTTGATAAATCTCTGGTAGAAAAATCAAATACAGAAAAGAAAAAAAGTAAGAATGCAACTAGTTTACAATTAGGTGCTGCTTTTGGATCATTAATTCCCCCTTTCTTTTATATAATTACTCCAAATTGGTCAACATTTTTTATGAGTTTATTTATAATGACTATTCCGTTAGTATTTATTGTATTTTTTATGAATATGTCTACCCAAATACCAAAGAAAGAAGAGGAAGAAATAAAAGTTATCACAACATCACGTAATAAAATCATTTTAATGTGTGTTTTTACATTCCTCATTTATGCAGATAAACTATATGAAATCCCCTTAGAACCGTGGATAACAACAATTATAAATATAGATCTGTTTTCTATTTTTTTAATTATTCTAATTATAATCAATACTATAGGAATCATAATAGCAGGATTGATATCTCATAAATATAATAAAAAAAAAATACTTATGATATGTTGTCTTGGAATAGGAATATTATCAATGATAAGCTCATTTTCAAATATATTTATTTTCTTTATTTTATTCTCAATTATGCAAATTTTGGCTGGTTTTATATTGATAAATTTAATCTCATTAATGATTGATATCAGCAATAAACAAGTATTTTATTATCAATGTATCGCCTTTTTTGCTATATTAGCTAAAGTAATTTTTGTACCCTTAGGAGACTATTTATCAATCTACATCCCTGTAGAACTTATCATCTTTATTTCTGGAGTACCATTTATAATATCTAGTGTAATTCTTTACTATATTTAGTAAAATAATTATATTTCTTATTATATAGATTCTAACTATTTATTCTTATTTGCGATTAATGCTGCGGAAGCACCAGCGCCAAATCCATTATCAATATTAACTACTAATAATCCAGGTGAACATGACTGAAGCATAGTAATTAAAGCACCTTGTCCTTTTTCTCCAAAACCATATCCAGATGAAACGGGAACACCTATTACAGGAATATCAACTAAAGCAGCAACTAATCCTGGTAATGTACCTTCCATACCAGCGCACACAATAATAACATCAACATTAGATTCAATCATATGACTTAAAGGTTTAAAGATTCGATGAAATCCAGCAATCCCAATATCATAACTTGAAATAATTTCACATCCCATAGCCTTTGCAATAACTTTTGATTCTTCTGCTACAGGAATATCAGAAGTTCCTGCGGTAATAATACCAACTAATCCTTTTTTTTTTTTAAATTCAAATTCCTTTTCTTTTATAATTATTATTCGTCCTAATTCATTAATCTCAATCGAATATGAGCTATTAGCTTCATATTCTTCCTTAATCAATGATAATTGATCTTGCGTAAATCTTGAAATAATCGTAAATTTATTCTCTTCTAAATATGAAGAAATAATATTCATCAATAAGGTAGAATCTTTATTTTCTGCAAATATAGCTTCAGGAATACCTGTACGTGTTTGTCGAAAAAGATCTAATTGTGCAAATTCTTCAACATTTTTAATATAATTGCTTTTTAGCATTTTCTCTGCTTGTTCTATTGCAATCTCTTTACTAAGAAGCTTTTTTAATATTTCATGAATATTATCCATTTCAATTATTTTACCAAATTAGTTATAAATGAAAGTCATAAGAAACATTTATTCTTATTGTAACATTTATTTAAATCAAAAAAATTCTCATGTGATAATAATAATGTTTGATTACGTATCATACAAAGATGTAGAATTAAAAGAAAAGAAAATACTCATTAGACCAGATATCAATTCAAATATTGATATTGAAAATAATAGAATACGTGAGTCTCCAAGAATCCAAGCCCTTGGAAAGGCGTTAGAAGATTTTAAAGAATGTGCTGTTGTTGTAATGGCCCATCAATCTCGTCCAGGGGAAAAAGATTTTACTAGTTTAAAAATGCATGCTGAGGAACTCAAAAAATATACTAATATGAATGTAAAGTTTGTTGATGATATTTTTGGAGAAAAAGCCATAAAAGCTATTAAAGATTTGAAAATTGGAGAAGTATTGGTTCTTGAAAATGTAAGAATGTGGGAACCAGAAAATAAAACTTATGACGATTTTTCTGAAGCTGAAAAACTTGAAATGATTCAAGCTTTGGCTCCATTATTTGATTATATAATTGCTGATGCTTTTGGTGCTGCCCATAGAGCTCAACCTTCTATAATAGGATGGCCAAAGATGATAGGAGGACCAACAATTCAAGAAGAATTTGATTATATGACAAAACTTTTAGAAACTCCAGAAAAACCTATTACGATGCTAATTGGTGGTGCTAAAGCAATAGATAAATTTAATGCAATGAAATTCAATTTCGAGAATGATAGATTAGATTATGCATTGTGTGCAGGATTAACAGCGGTTCTTATTATGGAAGCAATAGGAATTAATACAGGAGAACCAAATAAGAAAGCAATTCAAAAAGATTTAGCTAAAGCAAAAGATAACATAATTGAGACTTATCAAAAATATAAAGATAACATTATCTTACCAAAAGATCTAACGATAAATGATAACGGTACTAGAAAAAATGTTGAAATCGATGAATTGGGGAAAAATAATGCTGTAACTGGTGATATTGGTGAAAAAACTATTAAAGAATTTTCAGATATCATTAATAAAAGTAAAACTATAGTAGCCAATGGACCACCTGGTATTTTTGAAGAAGAAATTTTTCGAAAAGCAACAAAAGAATTGGCTTTAGCTATGGCAAATAGTACAAAACAAAATAATGCTTTAACCGTAATTGGGGGAGGAGAATTTGGAACAGCCGCTGAAATGTTAGGTTTAGCTAATGAAGTCTCTTTTATCTCAACCGGAGGAGGGGCAATGCTAGAAATTTTATCTGGAAAAGATGTTCCTCTTGTAAAAGCACTACGAGAAAAAAAACCTTAACCATAATTTAAATTCATTTTTTGTATTTTTTTTTATTTATTTTTGTTTCTATGAAATCAAAAATGAAATTTAATAAAATATATATTATTTAATGCGCTATTTAAAATATCAATATAATAGCTTAAAATAAATAGATCATTGGGCCGATGATCTAGTGGTATGATGCCTCCTTGACGTGGAGGAAATCGGGAGTTCAATCCTCCCTCGGCCCATTAGTAAATATTATAACTTAAGGTAATAATAATGCCAGTAAGAATTCGTTGGATATCAAAAGATTATTTCGGTATACTCTTAATGCTTTTTGGAGCAATTGGATTAATTCAGACGGTTTTAATAATAATAGCTCAATTTTTCTTAGTAATTGCTAGTTATTATGTAGTAATTATAATACCTTTTGGAGCAATAATAGCTTTAACTTATGGCGCAATAATTATATATGAAAGTATCCTTCAGGTTCAAAGAAGAAAACAATTAAAAACCCAATACAGAAAATCAAGAGCTCAAAAAAGTTTAATTATAAAAATCCTATACTTTCCAATTGTATTCCCAATAATTATTACTGCAGCTATTTTTATACCATTCTTTATTATTGCATATTCTATTTCGATTACATTTTTAGATGGTCGTATAACCTTTATAATTTCTGAGATTATAGGTAGTATCGCAGTTTTATTAGCAGCTAATGCTATAGAGATCTACTATGGAAAAGTAAGAAGATATTAGCTTAAATTATATCTCTATATTTTAGAATACGTCATTTTAATAATCCAGATACTACATCTACCAATATAGTCAAAAACATCCTCATCAAAAGATAATTATTCTTTTATTAAATCAATTTTTTTTTAAACAAAAAAAATAAAAGAGTATTTACGTATTGATAATGATAGAGACCTATAATTTTTAAAAATATGAAAGTTGAAGTTCGCTGTCCATCATGTGAGAAAATTGGATTTATTAAAATATCAGATGATAGATTTGAAAATGTAAGTAGAGGTTTGTTAGCAATAAATATTGCTGAAAAGCTCATATGTGAACATTCTTTTATTGTTTATGTTGATAAGAATCTTATTGTGAGAGATTGTTTTATTGCTGATTTTCATATAAAGATTCCTGAATTAGATACATCAGAAGAATTAAACGATAATGCCCTCTTAGATGTAAACAAAATAGATTTAGTTATCTTAAGATTGAATTTTTCAGCATCTGTCCTTGCATATATATTGAGATGTTTATTTTTAAAAAAAAAATTAGTGTTTATTAGTAATGAGACTTTTTTATTCAAACACCTTAAAAGTCTAATTAGATATATCACGTTAAATAATTTTGATTATTCAATAGAGATCCTCCATACGGATGATTTTTTTAAAAATATGGATAAATATAGTGAATACATTATTTTAGAGGGAAATAAGATAATTCAAGATAAAGACAAGATTATTAATCCAAAAGATTTAAAAGTAGAACGTACAATCATACAAAAATTCTTATCTGAGAATGATAAACTTTCAAGCATCTTAATTCTCAGAAAAGAAATAGAAACCTCATACAGACTTGCAAAGTCCGTAGTAGATTTTGTAAATACATATAAGGGGAAAGAAATACAATCAAAAGAAATTATAGATTATCTTTTTAGAGAATTTAAAATTGAAGTTACAATTGGTTATTTGGATTATATAATTAAGATTGTAGAAAATGCGTTTAATCTTAAAGTACCAAAGTCTTCTGATGTTTCTAATTTTCTCGGATTATTATAAAGAAGAAGAAAAATAAATATCTGAATTAATGATTATTAGATATATAATTCTGAAAAATAAAAATTTTAAAAAAATGTCAAAAATATCTCAAAAAATTTTAATGGTCGTAGGAGCAAGCATGTTAGTAGGAGGAATTATTTTAGTTGCAACTTCCTTTTCCAGATTTGGGGGTTTTAATTTTGATTCCTCTAGCTTCGGAAGTATGGCCTTTTCAATGTTTGGAGGAATACTTTTAATAGGATTAGGACTTTTTATGTTGATATGTGGAGCGGTATCAATGTTTTTATTTGAAGATACGGGTAGTTCCAGCTATAAATCCTCAACTATGCCTTCAGCTGCAGATAATCCTTATCGTGCTAAAAAAGCAGTTAAAAGTAAAAACATAAAAAATACAAAAAGAATATGTGAATTTTGTAATGCTGAACTTTCTTCCGAAGAAAAGTTCTGTTCTAGCTGTGGCTCTGAAATAAAATAATTTTTCCTATTTTTTTATTTTTTTAATATAAAGGTTAATAGTTATCAATATTATTGATGGTATCGCAATCAAAGCTGTATTCAATTCTAAAAATAATGGGATATATTTATCGAAAAAAGAAGGATAATAATCATCAAATTTATAATGTAGCCATAGAGCATAGTCATAGTCTGAAATAATCTCATTATTCCAAATCCATACATAATTTCTATATGTTGGATAATCCAAGATTGTACAATTTTTTAAATAATTCCGATCAGATGAAATATAATCAGGATAGGCTCCGGTTATTTGAAACATAATTGAAACTGAAGATGGTACTAAATCAAAATTTGGATCTGTAAAAAAATAATATCCAATTCGTGATTCATCAGGAATTCTTTCATATCTCGATCCAAAATTATAAACTGATTCAAGATTGTAATTAATCGTTAAAGAATCATTTTTAGGAAGTGTAATATTACAAACTATTGCTGTATAATTATCATATCCCCATCCAAATGACTGTTCAAGGTAAGCTTTATGACCAAAATTGAATATCGAATCGTTATAATAATAGGGAATAATTTCTTGATTTATCTTTATTGTGCAATTAGAATTATTATTAAAGAAACTAGGGAAAGGAGAAATTAAAGAATTCGTTCTATTCTCAGAGTCAGAATTAAAAAGGGTATAGTTTGCTTCTATAGAAAATTTTATATTATTAGGGAGGTTAGTTGTATCGATTTTATAAAAAATGGAAGTATTTGTTAAGGAGACATAAGAAGGATTATTTTCAATAAAAGGTTGACCCCAATTATTATCCTCTGATTCTATTACACGGTCAAAGGCGAAACCTGCAAGTAAAATTGGGGACACTGTTATGATAAATACAATAAAGGCATAAATAGGAAAATGGTTATTTATCTTTTTTAATTTGGTCTTTTTTGAGATATTATAAGAATCTCTGATAATTCTTTTTCTACATACAGAACATCTTTTGTGATTAGTAAATATCTCAGAATCGCAATAGGGACATTTCATAACTGATTTACCTTTTTTTTTATTAAAATTTATATGAAAAAATAATAAGAAATTTTAATTTATAAATTTTTGTTATTTTTTTAATAAAAAAAATTAGCATGTAAAATTAATCTAAATTTCAAAATTTTCTAAATTCAAAGCTTTCTGCAATAAATAGAAGAATTTTTCTTTAATTGTTGCTCTAAAATAGGGAAATTTAACTCTTTTTTAGGTTATTTGATTGAATATTATTATAAAAATATTTGTTAGTAAATTTTATTATAGTATAATGGTAATATTGTGAGATATAAGATTAATCGTGAAAGGACAGTTTTGCTAAACTCACTCTAATGGATGATAAGAGGCATATTTTTAAAATATAAGATTATTAATTGATAAAATACCAAATTTTAATAGGAAATCCAAATTTTCTAATATTATTTAAAAGAGAGAATATCAATTGATTCCAATTTTAAAGATTTATAAATTGTATATTTTTAAAACATATGAAATTATGTTTAAATCCAAAAATTAAATTCTTTAAAATTTATATATTTCTTAATTTCTAATTATAATTGATAAATGACAAAAATTATTGATCTCTATATAGTTTTAGAATAATTCATGATGGTTTTAAATGGTTAAAATTATTGGTAGTTCTGGGACAACTAAATATTTGGAAAAAAAATTAAAGCGTATTAAATTAGAGGAGACAGATTCTTTCGATGGAATAAAGGATATCAAAGAAAACTACTCTGAAATATTAGCTAACAAATATGTTAATATTAAACAACAATATAATGAACAAAAAAATCTTCTAAAAGAAGATGGAACATTATTGAAAGATTCAATCTTAAAATTAGAAGAACAACCAAAAAAAGTTCAAATAAGAGAAGAGAAGAATCTAAAGAGTGTACAAAAATCTTACGATAAATTAGAGAAAAAAGAACATAAAGAATTAAAAAAGATGGTATCTAAACTTAATAAAGCTAAGAAAATCATTGAGAAAAATGAAAAGGTTTATCAAGGTTCAATTGGTGAAGAGGCAGTAATAAGTAAATTATGCGAATTATCAGACTCAAATTATCTTCTCAACGATGTAAGATTAAAATTACCAAAATCTGTATATTGGAAAAAACATAAAGAGTATGTAAGGTCAAGTCAAGTCGATCATATTTTAGTTGGACCAAATGGTATATTTTTAATTGAGACAAAGAATTGGAATCCTAACACAATGATTCAAACTGATTATTTACCTCATAAACAAATTGATCGAGCGAGTCTTATTTTTTATTTGTTGATAGGAAAACACTATAAGAAAAAAAAATTACCAGTTTATAATGTAGTTGTTACTCTAAGAAAATTACCAATGATTCATTATAAATATGTTGAGCAACTTAGTTTAGATGATTTGAATTCTTATATTTTAAATAAACAAAGATCTCTTTCTGATTTAGAAATAGAAGAAATTATTAAACGAATAAAGAAAAGTAGTGGAAAAATTAGGTTGGGTCCTATAAGTAAATCTCTTTTAAAATTATTAATAAGGGGATTTTGAATAAGATCTAAGGGAAAAATACAATATAATTGATGAGTAAATAATTTAAAAATTATTTATAATTTAACCTTGATTATTTAGAATTTATTAATTAAAATAGTGATTAAATTCTCTTCTGATTATATTCCTCCAATTCCCCGAATTATAATCTTGCTCATTTATTGAAATTAATTCCATTTTATTATTTTCTATTTTATATTCCATTTTTTCAAGATATCCTTCTATATATGTTGCTCCAAATAATTCAATCATTTTCTCATCGATTACCCAATCGGGATACATATAAGTATTATTATAATATTCATTGTAATTTGCATTTTTAGGTTTTTTATGGGGAATCTTATTATCATCTAAGAAATTATCGATATTAACTTCCCAAGTTGAATCACAATAATCCCCATCATTTGCCCTTAATCTCATCCAATATTCAGGATCTGCTCTTAAAGGTTCATGTCTACCTTCATTTCTTTCTATAATTCTATTAATTAATATTTGTTTAAATTCATTTATATTACGTGATTTATCTTCAATATTATAAATATTATGAAAATAATTTTTATTATTTTCTAAAAAAGAGGTATCTATCTTTTTAATTAGATCTTCCACAGAGAGATTAGTATGAAAGATTATTTCCTCTGCTTGTTCAAATTTACGTCCTTTTGGATACGCTTCAATTTCTCTAACTAAATTTTTATAATCTTCTAATCTAAATAATTCATTAAGAAAAAAATATCGTTTATAATTAATACAATTGGATGGTAAGGAGTTATATTCATCTTGGATATTTAATAAACCTAATACTTTCTTTATTTTCTTCTTTTTAAAAAAACCATTTTTAAAATTTAAAAATTTGACTATTGGTTTTTTGTTTGAAGATTTTTTAATTAGATTTAAAATTATTCTAGATGGCTTTTGATATAACCATCCAATAAAATAGTATCGTAAAAAAAAAGTGGGTTTTTTAGAATTATGAGGAAAAGGAAATTTCCAATTATACATTATTTTTTTCAACTTATTGGAAGGATCTCCAAGAAATTGAAATATATAATAAAATATAATTAAAGTTTAATTTGGTTAATATTGAATCCAAATCGAATTATATCATTAATAATTTGATTTTTGGGTTTATTTCTTAACTGATTCACATCTCTAAGAAGTATTTGCACTCTTGGAATACTCTCTCTTAATCTTCTTGCATTAAAATCATATTTTTGTGGCTGCAAATATTTATGTATTTTTAATAATTCTTTTTTTTCTAATAAATTTAAACATAAATAACTTGTATTTACCTCATTATTTATAAGATCTTTAATATTATCAATTACCATTTGATCATCTCCATAATTTATAGTTATATCATATTTTTATTCAATAGTTTCAATATATTCTTTTCCTTTATCCGTTAAGTGTACATCGGGAAACCAAGGTTGTAATTTACTAATTCCCGGTGATAAATATCCTTCTAATACAAAATTCCATAATTCTTCCATAACAAGTAAAAAATCATTATTAGTAATAATA
>CAZBEU010000426.1:0-7689 GCA_964491005.1 uncultured archaeon
GATTCTCAAATGATCTTAGAGGCCTTTAAAAAGGGAGTAGATGGGATCCTTATATCACATTGTCATCCAGGAGATTGCCATTATATAGAAGGAAACTATAAGACAATAAATAAAATTCCAATACTTAAATTATATATTAAACAATTTGGTATAAATCCTAATCGATTGAAACTTGTTTTTGTATCTGCATCAGAAGGTTTAAAATTATCCGATTATATTATAAATTTCGTAAAAGAATTAAAGATGCTAGGACCTAATCCAATAACAATAGAGGGATAATATTATGCAAGTTTATGAATTAAAAATTAATCATATTTTATGTACAGGATGTAATGTTTGTGTTGTATCTTGCCCAATTAATTTTGATATATTAAAAAAAGAAGGACAACTAACTGAAGATAATGCTGTAATTTTAGTTAAGAATGGTATTGCTAAATCGATTTATAAAGAACAACGTAAAACAAATTGTGATGGTTGTGGCGTATGTATTGATGCTTGCCCCCAAAAAATAATAAAATTAGTAATATCTAAAATAAAATGAATAAATGTTAAATAGAGGTAGTTAAACCAGAATTTTTATTTATAATCAAAACAAATTTTTTAATATTAATATCTTTTCATACAATAAGATTTCATTAATTATAAAATAAATTATCAAAAATGTCTTTCCCCAAAATTTCGAGAATAATAAATGACAAACAAGAAAGAGTAAAGATTAAATTTCTTGTAGAAGAATATGAATTAATTTTAGATAAGGAAAAATGTGTTGGATGTGGAACTTGTGCTCGAGTGTGTCCTAAAGAAGCAATTAGTAGAGGTCCTATAGGAGCTTCAAGAATTGGTATATCGACTGAAGATATCATTCCTGAGATATATAATCCTGAAAAATGTGTTTATTGTGGGACTTGTGTATATATGTGTCCTTTTAGCGCATTAATTTTAAAAAAAGACGCAAAAGATATTCCCTTAGATGAATTCTTATTAATTTCTAAAAAGGCAGTACCAAAATTAGAGTTTAAAGCAAAGAAAATAGAAAGTACTGAAGGTTATAAAAGAATTGTAAAACAATATATTAAAGGTAAAATCAAAATAATAGATGATGAATGCGCAGGAGGCTGTAGTACTTGTGCGAAAGTATGCCCTTCAGGAGCAATTACCGTTCCAGAAAAAATAAATAAAGGATGGGAAACAATACCTAATGTAGTAGTGGATGAAGAAAAATGTGTATATTGTGGTGCATGTGATAATGCTTGCCCTACAGGGGCTATTAAATTGGAGATTACAGAAATAGATTATTCAGGAGAATATAATGAAATCTATTGGCTCCCTTTAATTGAAAGAATTAAGACATTACGATGGAACAAATAAATAAAGGAGAATTATGTTAGATAATCTTATATTATTAACAGGAAGGACAATTAGTCAAGGAATGGCTTTAGAAGGTGGCAAAACAACAAAAGAAAATGTAAGGGCCGCTGCTATATGTGCTTTCGATAAAGAGGATTTTAAGAAGCTAGATTGTTTTATAGGAACACCTGTGAAAGTTATCACAAATTATGGGGAAGTAATAGTTTATTCAACATTATCAGAAGAGGGACCACATCCTGGAATTATTTTTATTCCTATGGGGCCATGGGCTAATCAAATTATAAATCCGAGCTCTGAATCATGTGGAACTCCGGAATATAAAGGTATAAAAGCAAGAGTTGAGGCTTTACCTGATGGAAAAGTTTTAGATGCATTAGAACTCATTAAAAAACTAACGCAAAAAAAATGAATAGAACAACAATATTAGTTATCACAAAATAACGATTTTTATAAAATATCAGTAAGTAGATTTTCCATTTTTTTTATGATCACTTAAAAAAACCCTAGCCTTTGGGGAAATGATGAATTGAGCTAAATTAAAAATTATCAAATTTCGCTAAACATTCAATCTCTTATTCCTTTTAACTAATTCTATTTTAACATATTAATAAGGAAATTCTGATTATAACGTTGAATTTCTTATTGCATGAACCCTCTGTGAACGAGGAATCATTCCCAATACAATGGAATGGTTTTCTACGATAAACAGGCCAATACGTAAGAGAAGCGATTGTGTACTCGTAGGAAGCCACGACCTCCAGGTCGTGTGTAGTTCACTTAGATAGATAATATAAATCTTTTTTATTTGAAAATTCTTTTTCTATCTAATTAATTTAAAAATTTAAATTATAAAGTCAAATAAATAGTAGAAAAAATATTATAATGGTTGATACTAAGATAAAGACTATATATGACGTAATCTGTCCTTTTTGTGGAAGTCTGTGTGATGACCTTGAAGTTGATATTGATAAATCTACCCAAACAATTATAGATATAAGAAATGCATGCCAAATAGGAACAGCCAAACTTTTTGCTTCTAATCCTAGCGGACATAGATATACAAAACCCATGATCAAAAAAGATGGAAAATTAACAGAAACAACAATAGATATTGCTATTAATAAAGCAGCTGAGATTTTAATAAAATCAAAAAGACCTCTTTTATATGGATTTTCGAGTACTGAGTGTGAGGCTCAAGGTAAAGGCGTAAAATTAGCAGAAATATTAGGGGGTGTATTGGATAATACTGCTTCAGTTTGTCATGGTCCATCGTTACTTGCCGAGCAAGATGTAGGTATCTCTACATCCACGTTAGGTGAATATAAAAATAGAGCAGATTTAGTTATTTTTTGGGGATGTAATCCCGTTCATGCCCATCCAAGACATTTAGGTCGATATAGTGAGTTTGTTAGAGGGTATTTTAGAAAAGATGGAAGAAATGATAGGATAGTTATTGTTATTGACCCAAGGAATACACAAACAGCTCAAATAGCAGATATTCATATTCAAGTAAATCCAAAAGAAGACTATGAATTATTAAATGCTATAAGAGCGATGGTAAGGGGAGTTGAATTGGACGATGATAAAATAGCAGGTGTACCTAAAGAAAAAATAAAAGAAGTAATAGAGATTATGAAAAAAAGTAATTATGGTGTAATCTTTTTTGGAATGGGATTGACACAATCTTCTTCACACCATAGAAATGTTGATTCAGCAATTTGTTTGACTAGAGAATTAAATGATTATACTAAATTTTTAATTACGCCTATGAGAGGTCATTATAATGTTACAGGTGCAAATACTGTTTTTACATGGAATACAGGATATGCTTATTCTATTGATTTTTCAAGAGGATATCCGCGATATAATCCTGGAGAGTTTTCCTCTGTAGATTTATTAATGAGAGATGAAATTGATGCTTCTTTAATTGTAGCTTCAGATCCAGCCAGTAATTTTCCAGCAGATTCCGTTGTAAATCTTTTTAAACATCCTTTAATTGTGATAGAACCACATGAAACTCCTACATCGGCTTTTGCTGATATTGTTTTTCCAGTAGCAATCGCAGGGATTGAATGTGAAGGAACAGCATATCGTATGGATCATATTCCATTAAGATTAAGAAAAGTGAAGGAACCTCCCGAGAATTGTTTAAGTGATGCTATAATATTAGAGAAAATTATTAATAAAATAAATGAATTAAAAGGTGAAAAACAATAGAAGAAATTAGATTAAAACTAAAAAAAACTCCAGAATTTCCACTTGAAGCGGATATCATAACACCAGATAATTTTAAAGGTAAATCGATAGAAGAGATTAAATTATTAGAATTACCTATAGGAAACCAGACTGTGAAATTAGGGGATATTTTTGATATTCAAGGAAAATCACCAAAAGAGAATTTAAGAATAGTTATAGAAGGAAATTTAGAGAAAGTAAAAAGAATTGGTGAAAAAATGTCATCTGGTGAAATAATAATAAATGGTAATATTGGTATGCATTTAGGAAATCAAATGACTGGTGGTAAAATTATTGTTAAAGGGAATGCTGATGATTGGGCAGGAGCAATGCTTAAAGGCGGAGAATTAGAAATAAATGGAAATGCAGGTAATTATGTAGGAGCAGCTTATCGAGGATTTTGGAAGGGAATGGAGGATGGAATAATACGAGTACATGGAAAGATTGGAAGAGAAGCAATGTTATGGGCAAGGAATTCAAAAGGTGAAAATAAATGGCCTATACTTTATTGCAATGATGCAGGGTCATTTCTAGGCATACATAATCATGGTGGAACGATTATAGTAAATGGAGATACGGATGTGTATCCCGGAGCAGATCAAGCATGGGGAAATATTATCATTAATGGTAAAATTCTGAAAAAATTAGCTTCTTATAAAAAAATAGGAGAAAAAAAAGACATTTCATTACCAAATGGTGAAATTATAAAAGGAAATTATACAGAATATAGTGGAGATCATTCAGTAAAAAAAGAAACAAATGGGAGATTATTCCTAAAATTATAATAAATTTCAATCCTTTTCAATATATTTTGATTTTTTACATAAATTTTTATAAACCTTAATCTTTTTTTATTATATATATATTTACTTATAATCCAATAACAATTAGAAAAAGAATTATGTTATGTCCTGAATGTTCAGAAGAAATTGCTGAAAATGTGATGTATTGTCGGTATTGTGGAACTAAAATAGAAAAGCAAAATATTAATATCCCGCCTAAAGAATCAAAAAAACAAGAAATATATTACCCTAAACGAGAAACAGGTAAAGATTATTCAAGAAAAACACCTTATAGAGAAGATAGATCTAAAAATACGATATTATATCTTATTATTATTTTTGTAGTAATTGGAATTGTTTTAATTATAGCATTATTTGCATCCTTAGGTTCCTTTATGTCTGGTTGGGGTTATTATTAAATATTTTTTAACATCCCTTTTTTTTAATAAATTATATTTTTTGGAATTATTCATTTTTTTCCCATATAGATTTATATATATTATTAACTTTATTTATCACAGAATATTATTTTATAAATCCAATAACAAATCAGAGATAAGATTATGATATGTCCTGAATGTTCAGAAGAAATTAAAGAAAATATTCGATTTTGTCCCTATTGTGGAGTTAAAATGCAACTTCAAGAAACTAAAGATGAAAAGGATCTAAAAATAAAAGAACTTGAAGAGAAAGTAACTAAATTAGAAAATACTTCAAAAATAAATAATAAATCCTATAATCTTCAAGGACCTTATACAACTAATCCATATTATAACCAGAGAAAAAGACAAGATCTTATAGAGAGTAAGGATCGAATAAAAAGAGTAATAATTGGATTGTGCTTGATATCCTTTCTTTTGATAATTATTCTCATTGTCACAATGACATCGTATTATAATAACTATTATCCTTAAAAGAATATTCATTTTTTTCCCATATAGATTTATATACAAGGTTTACTTATTTTATTATTAAAGAAATTTAAAAAATTTAATAAGGAACTATACTAAAATGATTTGTCCTGAATGTTCAGAAGAGATTAAAGACAGTGTATTATACTGTCCATATTGTGGAGTTAAAATACAGCTTCAGGAAAATAAAGATGAAAAAGATCTAAAAATAAAAGAACTAGAAAAAAAAGTTACTAATCTTGAATATGATTTAAATAGAAATAATAATTATTTTAACAAACTTGAAAGAGACAACACTATAATCCAATATAGGCCTCCTAAAAAAGACAATAGTACTTCAGAAGCTTGTGGTATTATTTGTGTAATCTGTCTAATATTCATATTTTTTACGGGATTATTCCCTTATTTTATAGTTGGGGGATTTTAGAGACGATTATTATAATCATTAATATTGAAAAAATACTATTTTTAATTATTGGTATACAGAAATTTTGAAAATATAACTAAATTATAATAGAAAAGACATATATAAGAGAAAAATTCCTTTTACCCAAATTAAAAAGAATGAAAAAGTAGAATTACATGATCAAGTACTCATAGAAAGATCAGTAAATATTTTAATCAATTCACAACCTTTAGTAAATATTCTTTGCCTTCCAAAAAATACTAAAGAGTTAGCAATTGGTTTTCTTTATTCTATAGGATTATTAAAGAAATATAATGATTTATATAGAAGTTTTACTTTTTTTATTATTAAAGAAACTTGAGAAATTTAATAACAAATTAAAGATAAAATTATGATATGTCCTGAATTTTCAGAAGAGATTAAAGACAGTGTATCATACTGTCCATATTGTGGTATTAAAATACAACTTCAAGAAAATAAAGATGAAAAAGATCTAAAAATAAAAGAACTAGAAAAAAAAGTTACTAATCTTAAATATGATTTAAATAGAAATAATAATTTTTTTAACAGACTTGAAAAAGACAACAGTTTAATCCAATATAAGCCCTCTAAAAATGACAATATTATTTCAAAAACTTGTTGTATTATTTGTATTGTCTAGATTATTTTCATGATTCTTATGTTGATTGTTATGGCTATTCATTTTTCGGGCAAGAACGTCATATAATACATATAATATTGAGATCCTTTTTTCAATCATTATAAGATTTCAATAAATAATATAAAAATCATTAATTTGAAAAAATACTATTTTTAATTATTGATACTGAAATTATGAAAATATAATTAAATTATTTTAGAAAAAAACATGTATAAGAGAAAAATTCCTATTACTCAAATTAGAAAGAATGAAAAAGTAGAATTACATGATCAAGTACTCATAGAAAGATCTGTAAATATTTCAATTAATTCACAACCTTTAGTAAATATTCTTTGCCTTCCAAAAAATATTAAACAATTAGCAATTGGTTTTCTTTATTCTATAGGATTATTGGACAAATATGATGATATTGAATCAATTCATATTGAAGAATCTGATGTAAATATTCAATTAATATCAAAAGAAAAGATTAAAAATATTTCAGAATATTTTAAAAAAAATCCTATTACCCGAGTTTTTGATACTTCATGTGGAATATCATCACCTTGGAGAGATATTATAAAAAAGAAAATAGATCATCGGATGGAACAACATCTCCTCCTAAAGAATGATAAAATTAAAAAAGAAAATATTTTTATAGCAATAAAAGAGATGCAAAAAAATACGGAGCTTTTTAGAGAAACTGGAGGTTGTCATGGAGCAGCTATTTTTAATATCAATGATAATCAATTAATAACGATAATGGAAGATATTGGTCGTCATAATGCTATTGATAAAATAATTGGAGAATGTATTATTAATAATTATATTTTTAATAATGCTTTACTCACTACTACTGGAAGATTAACTGGAGATGTTGTTTTAAAAGCAATAAGAGCAGGAATTCCTATAATAGCATCTCTCTCTGCTCCAATCGAATCAGGTATTAGATTAGCTTTTTCTTATGGGATAACATTAATAGGTTTTGTTAGAGGATCTAGAATGAATATCTATACTTATCCAAAACGTATAATAGTTTGATATTTTATTATATGAGAATTTAAATATTATTATATCAATTTTTAGAAGGAAAAACTTAAATGATTAATATTTGGATAGTTTTAAGTATCTTTTTTTTCTCTTTGATAAGAATTAAAATAATATAAATCCTAATTTAATTTATTTTATTAAATAAAATTAATTAATAGAAGAATATAAGCGTCTCTAAGTATAAAACTATGCCAATAAAAATAGCATTCTTTCAATTATCTTCTTGTTGGGGGTGTCATCAGAGTCTCTTGAATGCCCATTTAGGCCTTTTGGAACTATTACCTAAATTAGAGATTG
>CAZBEU010000427.1:0-1588 GCA_964491005.1 uncultured archaeon
ATTTGGCATTTAAATTTTTTAAGGAAATTCAAATTCATAAGAATTATTGAGATAGGAAAACATAAAGTCATTTTTTCACATGATTCCGATTCAAAATATGATCTTATTTACTATTGCATTGCAAATGAGAAAGTAAAATCCATATTAGAAATATTTAAACAAAAAGAAGACCCTTTAAGTCCATCAGATATATCTACCTTGCTTTCAATGCATTATAATACTGTTAAAAAGAAGTTAGAAAGATTAAGACAATTTAAAATTATAGAATTAGTAAATGAACAAAAAAGAAAAAAATATATTTTAGATAATAAGAGATACAATGAGATTATGCATAAAAAAAAGGAATAAATAATAAAAATTGAGAAAAATGAGATACAAAAAAGAAAAAATAATTTTTAATGATAAAAGTTTTAGATTTTTGAAGATTTCATTTTTTGTTCAAATTATTTCTTATAAAAGTATTACTTTACGCATATTTATAGTTGTTAGTTCTCAAAAAGATAATTGAAAATATATAAGATTATGATATTTATGAAGAAATAATATATTTTATATTAATAAAATGAATAACTCAAAACAGAATTTAGGAAAAAATTTCAATAGAAAAACTATAGCACTAATTTCAATATTTTTAATAAGTTTTATTATCAATTTTTTTTTCATATCATCAATTCCAATACAGCAACACATTCCTAATAATGAAATAGTTCAAAATTCTAAGGATATATTTAAAAATTCGAATTATTGGGATCTCAGTTCTACACCTATTTTTATTAATGATAGTGCAAGTGGAGTAGGTGCTCATAACTGGACATGGGCAGTAAATGAAGATTGGTGTAGTGGTTCGGGTATGTGGAATGATCCATTTATTATTGAAAATGTATCTATAAGTGGAAATTATGAAAACACTCCAATTACTATATGTAATTCTAATAAAAGTTTTATCATTAAAAATTGTGATTTCTCAAATTCGAAATTTGATTTAGAATATCATGATTATGTAGGTGGAATTCTATTAGAAAATGTAAGTAATGGAAAAATAATAGAAAATAATTGTTCTAATAATGGAGGTGTAGGAATTATTTTAAAGTATAGTAAAAATTGTACAATAATTCAAAATAACGTTAATGATAATATTAGGAATGGAATTGAAGTATATTATAGTAAAAATTGTACAATTGAAGAAAATATTATTAATTCTAATAGAATACATGGAATCGACCTTTTCTATAGTAATAATTCAATTATATTTAAAAATAATATAAGCAATAGTGAAGTTGGTCATGGTATTTATGGTAATACACAAAATACAACAATTTTAGAAAATAAGTTAAACACATTGGAATATGGTATTAATTTTGGTGGTCATAATAATATTATCAAAAAAAATGAGTTTTCTAATTGTAGTATAGGAGGAATTATATTATATCCATATACAATTGGTTATAAACTTGATACAGAATCAATAAATAATACAATAGATGATAATATCTTTAGTGATATTCAAAATAAAGGGATTGAAATCACATATAGAGTTAATAACTCTTTAGTGAAAGATAATATTATAGAAAATTCTAATTATTGTGGG
>CAZBEU010000428.1:0-6540 GCA_964491005.1 uncultured archaeon
CGGGTATAATACCAACAGATCAAGATGTTGATGATCTGTGTTAATAGCTATACATATAGCGCCTCTTATTCCAATATTCATCAATCTATTGATAGTATTATTACCTGCACCACCAGTTCCTACTATTTTTATATTTGCATATCCTATATTATTTCTGTCAGGTCGATTGACTACTCTCTTACGTGCATTATTTATGAATGATTCCACTTAATCACTTTTATATTTTGATATATGGTTGAAAAAAGAGAAGAGCAACAAAAATTAGAAATTTTATATTATGTAGATATTATGAGAGAAAAAAAATTAAAAAGTCAACTTAGAGAAAAATCATTTTGAATGTTTGGATTAAAGATTTCTTTGAATTCGTTATTTTTAATTGACAAAATTATTGGTAATGAATAGGGAAACCTATTGGAAAACGTTAAACAATAAGCCCCTACATTAGTTATAAGAATATGATCTCCTTTTCTCAAGTCTTTTGAGAAAAAGTAATTTTTTGCAAGAACATCTTGATCTGTTGGTATTATACCCGCAATAGATGTCTTATATTTATGAGGTAAGTCTATATGGGTTGCATTATAAAATCTTAAAGAACAACGGGCGAATTTTGGACAGATATGATTACCAATATTTAGAAAAATCCATCTATCATCATTTGTTTTTATGATTTGCGAAATAAATACTCCTGTATCACCAACTAAATATCTCCCAGGTTCAAAAATTATCGTATCATAATCAATATGATTTGATAATAAATACTTCTTTATCTCAAGTGCAATTAGTTCTAATTGTTTTTTGGGCATAATAGAAGCTTCTGGAAATCCTCCACCTAAATTAAGGTTTTTTATATTAAAGCCTTTTTGTTTTAGTAATTTAAAAACATCTATTAGATTATCAAGATTTTTTAAGTATTGATTAACATTATTCAGTTGAGAACCATAATGAGATGTAATAGTTGAAAAATTAATATTCTCAGATTTATTTAAGATATGTGATAATTTTTTTATATTATTATGAGAAAGATTTACGCCTAGTTTGCTCATATATTTCATAGAATTTACTCTTATACAAATATTTTGTAAAACACCATATTTTTTTGCTATAAAATCAATTTTTTCTATATCATCAAGATCATATACAATGATTTCACTTACTTTTTTAGATATGGATTCTCTAATTAGATTTTCAGATAAATATGGACCACCAATTATTATATCTTCTGGTTTAAAACCATAATTTAGACATAATTTTAATTCAGGAAGACTTATAATTTCAGCACCAAAATTTTCACTACTTATTAATTTACAAATATCTGAGAGAAAATTTGCTTTAACCGAATAATATCCCTTGAAATTCTCAAAATGTTCATTAAAAACATGATTAAATGTTTTGATATTATCTTTTAGCCTATTTTCTATAAAAATCATAAATGGTGTTTGATATTCCTTCAATAAATCATTTAATTTTACTTGATCTATTAGAATTTCATTATTATTTACACTTAAATAAGGATTTCCCGCAATTATTTTCATTATTTTTCAATTTCAACGTTTATTATTTTAGTATATAATTGATATGTCTTTTTTGCAATGATATCCCATGTATAATTCATCATAACTCTTGTTCTTCCTTGATTTCCCATTTTTTTTCTTAATTTTTGATCTTTTAACAATTTTATCACTTTATCAGCAATATCAGAATAATTATCAAATTCAACTAATAATCCATCTATATTATTCCTTATTACTTCTGGAGTTGCTCCAATATTTGCTCCTATTACAGGTTTTCCAGCAGCCCATGCTTCCAAGAAAGATATGCCAAATGCATCACTCCTACTTGGCATTAAATATATATCTGTTTCATTAAAAGCAGAGATTTTAATCTTATCAAAATATCCTTTCAAATTCTCAGGAGTAAAATTTAAAATCTTTACATTTTCTATTTTTTTAATTTTAGAGCATACTCTGTTAAAAGCTTTGGTGGATGGACCAATAAAAACAAAATAGATTCTTTTTATTTTTTTTATAATATAAGGTATGGCTTTTAAGATAGAAATTGCTCCTTTTTCAAAATTTTTATATCCACAATAAAGAACTACATGGAATTTACTATCTTTTTCTATAAATTTTCTCCTAAAACTAAAATCATGATATTTTGAGTTATATACTGTATTAAACTCATCATAATCAACACCCATTGGAATAACTTTAATTTTTTCTTGGTTTAAACCATAATTTTCTACTAAATATTTCTTTTCTTTTTCTGTACATGATATTATAAAATTATAATTATGTAAAATTTCAATAAGGGAATTATCTAAATATCTAGGATTAGAAAAATGAAAGAAAGGTGTACAAATTGTAGGTTTTCCAATCTGTTTACCTAAAATCAATCCTATAAGTAGGTTAAAATATGGAAAAAATGTACTGTGAATTAAATCGTATTCTTCTGATATTTCTTGTTTTTCTATTTTATATATAAATTCCTCTAAATAAGGTCCATTTTGAATAAGTTTTTTTATACAATCATCAGAAATATTAATATTGTTTAATTCACATAATTCTTTAGTTCTTTTCATCTTTTCTTCCAAATCTTGATTATAAGTTACTTGGAATCTATTAATCTCCATATTATTAACTCTTGAATAGTATAGGTTCTCTTTATTAAGATTTTTTCCACAGTGACTTCTTAAACTTTTAAAATCAATTGCATTTGATGTAAAGATATCTATTTTACAGTTGTATTTTAATTTTAAAATCTCAGCTATACGTTGTAAATAGAATTCTGCTCCGGAAATTGCAGGAAAATATCTTGTTGGTAAATAAAGAATAGTTGTCAATTTTTTTCTATCATTTATCTCTTATATTTACAAAAATGATTTCATATAATTTGTTTTTTATGGTCATTATTAGGTTATCAAAATTATTAAAAATAGTATAAAATACGATAATTTTCTAATATACATTATTCATACAAAAGTCGAAACGAGTTCCTAATTCATACAGATCTAAACCAGAGCAATAAGCGTTGATAAAAAAAGGGATATATTTTCGAATAATTATAATAGTTTTAAGGATGATATTATAATAATTATTTAATCATACTATAACTATCAATAAATGATTTTTCAAGATTAAAAAATATGTCAGATGAATATTTAGAACAATTATTTTCTGAAATAAAAGAAATTGGTCAATTAAATACTGATTTAATAAGATATTTAGAAGATACTTTTCCGGAACAAGGAGAGAAAATTATTGAGGTTTTAAAAAGAAAAATTATGAAATATACATATCTTCCTTCTGGTAGAGTAATTTGGATGATAAAAGGAGAAAAACAAAAGAGATATTTATTATATCCAAAAATATTCTGTTCATGCCAAGATTTTTATAAAAATACTGTAATAAAAAAAACACGTTCCTACTGTAAACATATTATAGCTCAAGTAATATCTGAAGCATTGCAGATATTTATTGAAAAAGAAAAAGAAGATGGAAAATTTAATATGTTAATAAAAAAGCTAAAATCAGAATTTTAATATATCTATTTTATTTATTATATCATCTAAATATTCATCAATTTTAATATTTTTCTCAGCAATTCTAATTTCATCTATTTTTGCTCTTGTTTCTGGAAATTCAGGATAATAAACACAGGATTGAAATTTTTCAGCACAAATATCATATAATCCAATTTTTTTACTTATTTTAATAATATCTAGCTTATTAAATCCAATTAACGGAGCTAATTTAATATAATCCACAAACAAATCATTATATGATAATAGATTATCAATAGTTTGGCTTGCTTGCTCTCCTAAAATGTCTCCTGTTAAAATTAGGTTTGTATCTTCTTTACATCCTATTTTCTTCGCGATTCTAAACATTATTCTTTTACATAATACACAAGTTAGCTTTCTTGAACAATTTCTTTTAATTGTTTCTAAGGTATGATAATGGTCAATAAAATATAGTTTTAATCTCTCAGAAGTATAATTTGATAGTTTTTGCGCAATTTTTATAATTTTTAACCTTATAGCTTCTCTCTCTGGTTTGGTAGTAAGGAATGAAACAAAAACAGGAATAAATCCTTTGTTCATCATTAAATAAGAAGCTATAGGGCTATCAAATCCATCAGATAGAAGAGAAACTATTTTTTTTTTCAAACTTTTATTTCAACTCTATCCCATTTTTTTAAATAATCATTAAACTGATCTATTGTTATTTCTCTTAAGATTTTAATTTTATTTAGATGTTCTAATTGTTTTATTTTTAGGATTAATTTCTTATTTTTTTTTAGATGTAATTCTGCGTTCTTATATTCTTCATTAAAAATAGCTTTTATTTGATTTAGATTAATATTAGTGAGCTCATTATAATATTTTAAAACATAATTACAAAGAGGATCAATACTAATTTGAAAATGAAAAGCATCTTCTTGTTTCAAAGATAAAGGATATGCTTTACAAGCCATCGGTTTGATTTCTTGTATCGTACAACCTTTTTCTTCAGAATAAAATGGACAACATTTGTTTTCATTATCTAATTTAATTTTGTATGTGATCACGATAATTTTTTTATTCAAAATATCAGGAAATACTAAATCTTCAATAACTTGAAATCTAATATTTCTTTCTTTTGCTATTACAATCAAATTTTCTACCTCTTCAGGGTAGAGAGGAATTCTTTTTTGATAATCTCCAGGAATTTCAAAACAACAAACTCCACATTTCAAACATATATATTTCAAATTATTCATAAGATTTTCTCCTATTTTTAAAGCTAAAAAGGTATTATTTGATAGGTGTGCTTAGATTAAGAATTTTAAGATTAAGTTTTAAAAGTTATTTATTCCTAAAATTAGAAATTAATTTGTTGAGAAAAAATTAATGAAATTTAAAAACTAAATAATATTGATGAAAATAATAAAATTTCTACTGTATAATAAGTAATTAAAATGAGTAAGACTTCCTATCTAGAATTTCAAAATATAACTAAATCTTATAAAAAAAATATTGCATTAGATGATCTAAATCTAAAAATCAATAAAGGAGATATTTTTGGATATATTGGACCAAATGGAGCAGGAAAAACTACTACGATTAAAATACTAGTAGGACTAATTACCGAATTTCAAGGACAGATTTTAATAGATAATATCCCTTTAGAACACGCTAAACAAGGTTTGTGTCAGGATTTAGGGTATTTACCTCAAGAAGTAGGTTTTCAAGAATGGAGAACTGTTGAGCATGCATTAAAGACTTTCGGAAAATTATCAGGAGTTAATTCTAATACACTTGAAGATAGAATTAATGATAGTTTAAATTTAGTTGGATTATTAGATGTAAAAAAAAGAAAAATAAAGCATCTCTCAGGAGGAATGATTCAAAAATTAAGACTTTCTCAAGCTATTATAAATAATCCAAAATTATTAGTTTTAGATGAACCTTTATCCGGATTAGACCCTTCTAGTAGATTTCAAGTAAAGAAAATGATTAAGGAATTGGTAAAAAAAGATGTAACTGTTATTTTTTCATCTCATATTCTTAGTGATGTTGAAGACTTTGCAACTAGCATCGGAATAATAAATAAAGGTAGACTATTAAAAATTGGAACTCCAAATGAATTTGAAAATTATTATGATATTGGAAAAATAGTTGAAATAAAATATGATGAAAGTATTTCTTCATTACCAGATATTGATCTTGATTGTATTCAAAACATTGATAATGGAAAAATTAAGCAGAAAATTCATATAAAACCAAATTCAGATTTGGATCTCTCTATTTCTGAAATTTTAAAATTCATTATCGCTAAAAAATTAAAGGTAAGATCTTTCAATGTATTAAGACCAAGTTTGGAAGAAGTTTATCTAAAATTAGTAGAGGAGGATGACAAATGAGTTACTCTTTATCATATAAAATTCAAATGAAGAATTTATCTCTTTTATATTTTGATGAATTAAAAGGATATTATAAATCGAAAGTAATGATTATATTGTGGATTGGATTACCAATTCTTGTTTTATTATTTCGATTATTAATTTTTCTTGCACCTGAAGCTTTGAATATGCCTTCAACCTTTCCTATCCCCATTTCATCATTAGTGGGATTCATTATATCTAGTATTGGGGGGGCATTATCTGCTGTGATGTTAAGTACTACAATTACAAGTGAAATGAATAAACATATATATGATCTTTTTCTTGTTAGACCGGTTAAAAGACATTTATTAATATTATCAAAATATTTTGCTGTATTTACTTGTCTAATATTAGCAACTTTTATTGCATATACGATTGGAGTTATTTTTGATATTTTTACAATCGAGAATTTTGGTATGGATGAGATTTATGATATTCTAAAAAGTATAGGGAGTACATTAGCAATAATGTCTACTTCATGTTCTATTGGAATTATTTTTGGCATTGCATTATCAAGCGTTGCGGCATCAGCTATTTTATCAATGTATGTCGGAAATCAATTACTCTCAGTTTTTATAGTTGGAGCAGTCTTCTTATCAGGAGAAATGGACATATTTA
>CAZBEU010000429.1:0-3046 GCA_964491005.1 uncultured archaeon
AAAAATAAATAAAATGTCCAAGATTTTCCAAATTTTTTCTTACTATTTTTTACGGTAATTACTCCACCTAATGAATTTGAAGATAAAAATAACATAAATGCAAAAAAAGCTATTATTGATGAACATATTAAACAAATAGAACTTATTCTTTTTAGTTCTTTATTTATATCTATCATATGCTCTTTTTTAAAAACGTAATTTAATATCACTAAAATAATAATAATGGAAGAAAATAGTATATAAAAAATCTGAAAAGGAATTGCTAAATTAAATATACTAATTTTATGATCTTCATCTATAGTTACCTCTATTATTGCTGTAATTAATAAGGATAATATTAATAGATATATTAATAACGTTAGAATTAAACTTGTCCTAATTTTCTTTTTTTTTTCTTTAAAATCATTCATTTTCCATTATTTATATTTCAGATTATATCTCAATTTTAAAGCGAGATTTAGTTATCAAGTTAATATGTCGTATATTTATAAATTTTTAAAATATTGTTTGAATTGTAATCCATTTTGAACATAAGCTTCAGAAGCTTTTTCTCCAATTAAAGGTCCTTCTTTGGATAACTCTTTTTTTAATTCTGCGGGTATTCCTACAGCTAACATTCTTGAAGGTATTTCTTTGTTCACTAAGACGGCTCCAGCACCTAGCATTGCCCCATCACCCATTTTAGAATTATGTAATACATTTGATGCTATACCAACTAAACACCCTTTTCCAATAATACATGGCCCATGAATCATTGCTTTATGACCTATAATACAATCGGGGCCAATTATAACTTTTTTTCCAAGTTCAGAATGGATCACTACATTTTCTTGAATACTCGTATTACTCCCAATTTCAACACTACCCCAATCACCTCTAATAACAACTCCAAACCAAATATTGACACCTTTCTCAATTGTAACATCACCAATTATCACTGCATTAGGAGCAACAAAAGTATTAGGATCAATCTTGGGCGATTTACCCGTTCTTGGTGAAGGTATGATCAAACTCATTATTCTTATCAGTTGAAAAAATCTATTTTTTAATTTTTTATATAAAATTATCAAATATATAAATTCTTTTCCTTTATTGAATCCTAATTATTTATTTTAAATTTTTAAATGGAAAATTTTTAATGATAGGCAATCTTGGATAAAATTTTAATGATTGTCGCAATTATAGCACATAGATCTAGTTTTTTAAGAATAATCATGGATAAATTAGAATATAATAATGAATTGGTAGAAAAATACTCTACTCTGTCAAGAAGAGTTAATGAAGAATATATAAATATTCATCCAATTCAAAGAGGAGGTCTATTAACACCTGAAGCATATAAAGCGTTAATTTCCTTTGGAGATGGATATAGTTTATGTGATAATTGTTTGAAAGGAAGATTGGATAAAATACAAAATCCTCCGGTAATTGATTTCTTACACGATTGTGCAAAATATTTTAATATCGATAATATAATGCCTACTGCTGCCGCAAGAGAATCTAAAAGGTTAGTTATAGAAGTACTTTCAAAAAGAGAACCTAAAAAACGAATTGTGATTGTTGATAGTTTATCCCACTATACAACATATTTGGCAATTGAATCAAATAATTTAGAAGTAAGAGAAGTACCTAATCAAGGATATCCTGAATTTAAGCTTGAACCTAAAGATTTTGAAAAGATAATACAAGATGTCTTTAAAGAGAATGGAGAATATCCATTATTAGTCGTATTAACCCATGTAGATTATAAATATGGAAATTATAATGATCCAAAACCAATTGGAGAAATTTGTAAAAAATATGATATTCCATTTTTGCTAAATGCTGCTTATTCAGGAGGGGTTTTACCAATAGATTGTAATGATTCAAACATCGATTTTATAGCATGTAGTGGTCATAAATCTATGGCCGCATCAGGACCTATTGGATTAGTAGGATTTAAGGAAAAATATAATAATGATATAATGGTACATTCAAAAATTCAAGGAAATCTTACATCAAAGTCATTTCCAAATAAAATTTGTACTTTAATGGGATGTCCTCCAGTATATGGTGCACCTTTGATCACATTAATGGCAAGTTTTCCAACAATTGTAAGAAGAACTCAAAAAGAACAAGTAAAAGAAGAATCTGAAAAAGCAAATTATGTTTTAGATAAAATTAAAGAAATAGAGGGTATTGACGTATTAGGAAAGCAACCAAAAGTTCATCCTCTTACAAATATTAAAACAAAATGTTTTGAAGAGATAGCTCAAACACATCCCAGAAAAGGTTTTTTTTTAAGAGAAGAATTTAAAGATCGAGGAGTTATTGGTTTATTACCTGGTATTTCAAAAGAAATGAAATTTAGTACATATGGTCTTTCATGGAATCAGGTAAAGCACTTTACAAATGCATTTTTAGAGATAGCAGAAAAATATCACCTTATTTAGAAAAAGAAAATAACTATTATAACTTATTTTCTCCAAATTTTGTATTACAAGAAGGACATTCATCCCAACTCAAAGATATTTTTGCATCACATTTTGGATTAGGACAAATGATTAATTTTTCTCTTTCTTTAGTCTTTTGTTTATATTTTATACTTGTCTCAACTGCTTCGTCTATATCTGATAAGAGATTTATTTTTTCAAAAGATCTCTTGCATTTTGGACACTCATTACTAAAGTCTTGCTTTAAGATTGATTTTCCACATTCTGGACAAAACCCCTTAATTTTATCTATAATATCATCCAATTTTTTATCTTCAATATGATGGAGAGATACAATATTTAAATCTTCATATTTTTCTGAACCATTTATAATATTTATTAGAGAATTTATTCCTTCTCTTGATTTAGATAATTTTTCGGATTGGACAACCATATCCATTAAAAATGTTTTTGAAATCCCCATATCCATAGCTGTTTTTATTATTAGTTTTTCTATCAACATTTCAAAAGGTTCTCTAATGCGATCCCAAATTAAATCCATTTTTATTAATTTTTCAGCTATTTTTTCAGCAAAATTATCTAAATCATATATCTCGCGATATCCTATTAAATCT
>CAZBEU010000430.1:0-5920 GCA_964491005.1 uncultured archaeon
TTCTAATTGTGATTCGTATTCCAATACAAGTCCTTTCAAATGGGGTTTTAGTGAAGGTATGAAACCTCTGTTACTTCCTGCTTTTAAGGGAATATTTCGTACTTTTGAAGGACGAAGATAGTTATATACTTTTTCTCCTATTTTAAAGCACTTTTTTATGTATATTTGTTCTGTCATATATTCAATTAAATTTTATAGTTTGATTCATTTATTTAAAATTTTTAATGTAGATACTTATTGATTTATAATATTGAAAGTTGAAAAACAAATCAAGATAATATTTTATTATTAGTGTAATATAAAAACTAAATAAAAAAATGTATAGAGATAGATTGAAAAGTAATTTATGCTATAAGATATAATAAAATGTCCTTTTATCAAGTTAGATAAATGTAAATGTTGATTTGGAAAAATCTTTATATAATGAGTTATAAGAGAAAATAAAATTGTATAATGGGATATAGTAAAAAATTATTTAATTTAAAATTAATACCATCAGTAAGAAATAAAAGTTAGACTAATTGACGAGGAAATATATTTTTAGAAATTTAAAGATATTATAAAAAGTTGTTTTATTAATATCCTTGTTTTTCCGATTGCATGATTTATAATTAGATATTTTTTTGTAATTTGATAATTCGGTTTCTTACTATACTGAATCGTTAAAAATAATAACCAACTTAGAAAAAACACAACTATTAACGAGGTAATTACGATTAAAAACACACTATAACCAACAACTATTATAGATCCGCAAAACATAAAAGAAGATAAAACACATATTTTACTAAGTTCCTCCATATTATACGAATTAAAGTAAGTTAAGGGATTTTCTATTTTTTTAGATTCTTGCTCCTCTTTCTGATCATCAATTGATTTTTTTGAATCGATTAATGCTATATACACAATGGATAAAACAACATAAAGACTACTAATAACTCCTAAAATTATATAGATATCCCATAACCTTCAAATTATTTATAAAAATCTAGTAATTTTTGTAAAATTCACCAAATATGTGATGAAGAATCTAATGAATAATTTTTTTTTATTTTCTTTATGATTTTAGCTAAAATCTTAGTGTCATAATAAATATTTATTTAAATAAAAAATAGATTAAAATTAATAACTAATTATTGTTTTTCTTTTTTAAGGAACTCTGGTTTAATTTTTGTAACCCTAGCTATTATTTTTGCTTTTAATTCAATTATAATACTGCTTTTTTGTTCAGATGGTATGTTAATTTTATATTTGTAGTCTGGTTCTTCTATTTCTGAAGGTACAGGTTCAGATGACACAAAAATAATATCCTTTGTTTGTTTAAAATCAAGAATTAATTGAATATCATCATTCAATTTATTTTCAATTGTGATTTTTCTTGATATATTATCATATCGAGTTCTGACTTCAATATGCTCTTTTGGATCTCTTGCATCTTCGTAAGTAACTTTTTCTATGCCTTCATTTATATTCACTACATCATCATCAACCTTGACATCATCATCTATTAAATCTTCTGAGATAATCTTATTACCAATAGTCCCTGCAGTATTTAAAAAAAGGAATGGAAGATTATCTTTATATAGTGTCATAGGTGAATTAACGGGAATTTCTTTAATATCCCCTTGCTTTACTAAAATATATCTTATAATTACATCCCAATTGATTTTATTATAGGATACATTAGTTGCAGTATATTGAATATTTATTTCTCGTTCAATATTAAGATCGCATTTAGATTTAAACCAATTTAATTTGATCTTCTTACGGGTTGGTACATTTGCTTTCATTTTTTTTTCATCTCATAACATTAGATTTTTTAATCTTTGAGTCTTTTTTTTTGATTGTTGGAGATCTTGCCTAATAGCTGATGATTGAAAATATACTTGTTGTTCCTGTTCTTGCATCAAATTAAAAGAAGCTTCTTCAGGTATTCTGTATATCGCAAATCCTAAATCAACATTATTATATGAGAATCCTGTTTGATTATCAATTACAAGAAATCCTTCAATCTCAGCAGTCTTTCCACTTTTGTTAATATTAACATGGAGGGTAGTATTCCATTTTATCCTAATATCACTAATAAAATATATTATTTCGACAAGTATTTCACTTTCTCTGGAAGAATTTACTATAAATTCAAAAATTCCATTCATATCTGCGTATGTTTTATAAGAACTTGCCTCACAAATATTAGAGATATTATCTCTCATCTCCCGAGTAAAATCTATTGAGTGTGAAATTATTTTTTGGGCTGCAGATTTTTCTCGTTCAATAAGTTGATTTGCATTTTTTTTATCTGGTAAAGAAGTTATTGTTTGTTGAAGTGTTATATGTGTCTTATCTTCTGGTTTAAGATATTTAAGTTTAACTTCCGCAGAATTGGGATCAAAACTCGCTGGGATGTTTTGAATTTCAAAATTATTACTCCCTGTTTGCAATGTTAGTTTGATCTCACGTTTTACAATTCCCCCACCCTCATTAAAAATGATTATACTTTTCACTCTTGGATCTATTAGCATAATTTACACGCTTTTTATTTTATTTGTTTATATCGTTGTGTTCTTTTTAATTTATTTTGAACTTCATAAAAATTATCATTGATATTAGCTTGACCATATGCTTGTTCTGGAAGATTTACATTTGATAAACCTCCCACCAAAGAATATGATGTTGGTTCTGGAAGTTCAAATATAGCAAAACCTAAATCCACATTTTCATAAGAAAATCCTGTTTGATTATCTACAATTATAAATCCTTCGATTTCGGGAGTATTATTATTAGATATCTTAATAATTAGGCTTGTTGACCATTTTATACGAGTATCATTTATAAAATAGAGTATATTTACAATTATATCTCCAGAGATTTTACTATTTATAATAAAATCAAATGTTCCTATCATGTCAGCATAAGTACGATAAGAACTTGATTCACAAATCTCAGATATTTTTTCACGCATTTCTCGTGTAAAATCTATAGAATATGATATTATATTATTCGCCGCGGATTTTTCTCGAGTGATTTCTTGATTTGCATTGTTTTTATCAGGAAGAGTTGTAATGGTTTGCTGAAGTTTTATCAGATCTTTATCCTCTGGTCTTAAATATTCCAACTTAATCTCAGCTGAGTTGGGATCAAAACTTGCAGGGACATTTTGAATTTGAAATTCATTTATTCCTTGCTGTAGAGAAAGTTTAATTTCTCGTTGAACAATCGCTCCTCCATTGTTAAAAATATCTAATCTTGTAACTTTTGGATCAATTAACATAGAAATTTCATTATATATTCTTTTATCGCTCTGTATGAATTTATGAAAATACTCTAAAATTTATATTTAACTTTTTTGTTATAATTATTGGAAAAAAAACCTAAAAAATAATCATGAACAATAAAAAAAAAGGAATATTCAATGATATTTGAGATACTTCACTATATTAATCTATTAGATGCTATCCTAATGATTGTTGCTTGTGTTATTTATTGGATTGTATGCTATATAAAAAAAGGTAATAAAAATTGGCTGATATCATATAGCTCTCTTACTATTGGATTAGTTATTTATTGTTATAGTCATATAAACGATTTTATTCTGATGCTTTCGAATATATGTTTTATGATCGCTACCATAACTATTTTTTTAGCTGTGTTAAGAGAATATCTTCAAATTCCGAGATCATTAAGTAATAGTCGTTTAGATCCTAATATAATAAAAATAAATGCGGTCTTTATGATACCTTTTTTATTTATAATTGAAATAACAATGATCTGTCTTTTAACTATAAGTATAATTATGTTAGCTAAGATTTATAAAATTAAAAAGACTCCTTCTCATATAATTCTCAGTTTAGCTTTAGGTGCATGTATTTCTGGTATTTTTTTCTTTTTTTTGGATAATTTAGGATTTGAATTTGCTTATGAATTGGGAACAGGATTTGTGATTTTCTATGTAACACTTCTTTTGACTAATGGTCTTGTTGCTTTTATTGAGGAAAAGTTAATTGAATCAGAAAAAGAACAAAGAGCAGCATTTAATAGAGCGGAATTTTATAAAGATTTATTTACTCATGATATTAATAATATCCTTCAAGCAATAGAATCATCTATAGATCTTCTTTCTTTATATAATAAGAAAACAAAAATAGAAATTAAAATAGATGATATAATAAAATCTGCAAAAGATCAAGTCAGGAGAGGAGCTAATTTAGGTTCAAATGTGAAAAATCTTTCTGAGATAGAAAAAGGAGATATAGAATTTGATAAAATAGAGATTATTAAAGTATTAAGGAAAAGTATTGATGAAATAAAAGCAAAATATAACGAAATTAGCTTAAATATTAAAATAGAATCTAATATTAACTTGTTTTTTATAAAAGCAAATTTTTTGCTAAAAGATTTATTTAAAAATATTATTTCAAATGCGATTAAACATAATATCAATTCAGTTGTCGATATTTTAATTAAAATCTCAACTTTTAAAGAAAATAAAAAAGAAAAAATAAAAATTGAATTTATTGATAATGGAATGGGTATTCCTGATGATGTAAAAGCTACAATATCTCGAAGATCATATTATGAAGATAGAGATCATCTTCGTATAGGACTAGGACTTTCTCTGATAAGAGAAATAATAAAATCTTATAATGGTAAAATCTGGATTGAAGATAAAGATCCTGTTAATTATACTTATGGAAGCAATTTTATAATTACTCTACCAGAATATATATAATGATCACTATGATAAAGTGAATCTAAATTTTAGAATTTTTCATAAGTTGAATAAATTCTTTAAAATTAATTCTATTATCATTATCACTATCAACTTCCTTTAGTATTGCTTTAATTTGAGGATCTTTCAAGTTTTCTCCTACTTCATGCATAATACTTTTCAATTCGTCTAGAGTTACATACTTGTTTCCATCAAGATCGCAAATTTTAAACGCTTCAATAAGCTTTTCTTCTTGGAGTTTAAAAAATACATGATTTTTATATAAATTCAGAAATTCATGAAAGGTAATGAATCCATCTTCATTTATATCAATATTATGCATCATTCCTATAATTTCGTTATCTGAAAAATCATGACCTAAAGCAGAATAGATTTCTTTTAATTCTTTTAAAGTTATACTTCCACTTCTATCATTATCAAATGTCGAAAAAATCTCTCTTATTCTGTGAATTTCAGTATCATTAATATCAAACAACATTTTTTATAGTCTCACCTAAATATCTAAAAATTTGTTCTTTTTTATACTCTTTGAATTTATTCGATAAATAAACGAATCTTAGGCTAATGGAAGTATTGTATATTTCAATTGATTAATTCCTCTTATTCCTCTTATTCTAGCCAATAGATTAGAGACTTCAATATTTTTACCTTCTGCTAAAAATAATTCAATACAATATTTTTCTTCAACATGGCGATGAAGTACTTCAATAATCAAATTATTATAATCATGTCTTAATTTAGAAAGTTTTTTTTCTACATCATTTCTTTCAAATTCATTAACAACAATAATTGACGCAAAAACTAGATCTTGATCTTTTACATTTATATCATAATCAACTATAATACTTCGAACAGCATCCCTTATTGCTTCAGATCGACTAAAATATCCTCTCTTTTTTACTAGTCTTTCTAAACTTTCAGTAAGTTTCTTTGTGAGTGAAACACTAATAATCGGCATTATATTACCATAATTACTTATTTTTTATAAAACTGTTATTAACTAATCCATTATATGTTAATAATATATTATTAATTTTTGTATTTTTTTTAACATTAATTTAATAAAGAAGAATGTGTATTATCAAAATGAGGTATATCTATGAGTAATTATTGTAAATCATGTGAAGAATCTATCATAAAAGAAGATAAAATCGACATAAAAGAGAGATATCAAAAATTAATGATTATTAT
>CAZBEU010000431.1:0-6166 GCA_964491005.1 uncultured archaeon
TGCTATAGAATGGGCAGCAAATCCAGCCAAAGCAGGTGCAGATATAATTTCAATGAGTTTTGGAGGATCTTTATTTGAAGAAAATATCTTACTTGACCAAGCCATATCTAATGCTAAAAAGAATTATGGTACTATTTTTGTGGTATCTGCCGGTAATTCAGGACCAGATTATTATACGGGTTCTCCACCAGCAACAAATATTGATACAATTAGTGTTGGAGCTACAAATGAAACAAATGGACTAGCACCATTTAGTAGTTGGGGACCTTCTTTAAGTTATTTAGGTTATCCTGATGTTGTAGCTCCCGGAGTGAATATTATATCAACTTCAGCTACAAATTCCTTAATAGAAAAAGAAAAAAAACTTATTGGAGACTTTTTTGATTTTTCTGGAGCAGCAGATTATGTTCCATTAAGTGGCACTAGTATGTCATGTCCAATAGTATCTGGAACTATTGCTATCCTTAAAGAAGCTTTTCCATCAATAACACCAGAAACAGCGAGAATTGCACTTCAAGAAGGTGCAAACAAACTACCTCAATTAGATAATAATGATTTTCTAAAATATGGAGCAGGGTTAATAAATGTATCAGCATCAATTCAATATCTTAAACATATAAATGCGACACAATCAGATATAAATAATGTTACAAGAGTTTTCCCAGATTTATTACCAGTAAAACCTTATGATTTACTCCATTTTCCCGGAGATTCACAAGTATTTAATTTATCTATAATATCAGGGAGAGAAAATACAATTGATCTTGAAATTCCAAATAATATTGAAGGAATATCTATTGACTCAACCTATGACAAGATATTTTTTTCGGAATCAGGAATAAATTTTACAGCAATTAAAATAGATATCGATAACAATGTTGAAATTGGAATAAAGGATTTTCAAATTAATATTACAATAAATGGAAAGATTTCAGATACGCTTGATATAACCCTTGATATAAGACTACCCCAAAAGAAAATTTTAATGGAATCATATCATGGATTAAATGATTGGTTAAATCCTGATTATTCATTTCCCCAAATAGGTTTCTATCAAGTTATAAAGGATTTGGCAATGAAAAATATTTCTACTGATTATTTTATGGAATATTGGCAACCATATTACAATAAATTATCAGATAATTTATTATTATCAGAGCAATACCTATTTCAATATGATTTAGTTGTGCTTCAGAATCCAATTCTTCCTTATAGTTCATCAGAAATAAATGGTCTTAAAAATTATTTTGAAATGGGGGGAAATATACTATTTTTAGGTACAACATACGAGAAAATGTGTGTGGATAATATAAATTATCTCTTTTCAGAGTTAGGAGTAGACACCGAAATTGCTAAAGTAAATATAATGGATGAAGAATATATTGGATTAGGTTCGATAATAAATTCAATTCCCGCAAATCCTATCAATAATGAAAGTATTTTTGAGAATGTCGACAAATTTCTTTGGTATTATGGTAATACATTTGAAGTAACTGGAGAAGCAGAATCAATTGCCCAAATTAATAATTTAACTATTTCGACATTATATGATGGACACTCTCAAGGAAAAGGACGTTTCTTAACTTTTGGAGATCTGCATTGGCTTTATTATGATTATTCGGAAGAATCTGAGAATTATAAACAGAATCATGAAATTCTGCTTGATAATATGATGAATTATTTTTTTAATAATTCTGAAATAGCAATAACTGCTAATTTGAACTCGATCTGTTCTGAAAATGAATTATTGAATATATCCATTTATTTAACAAATCATACATCAAGGACCCCTTTAGAGAGTAGTGTTTTAAATTTAAATCTTAAAGTAACGATTAAAAATGATACCTTTTCACAAGAAATTAAATTCTCATCAATTACAAACGGAATAGCATATAACGATTCATATAAAATACCCTATAGTACTAGTTATATTCCATATAATATTGAAGTAAGTCTTTCTATCGACACCAAAACATACAATAAAACATTTAAAATCCTATATTATAATTCAAGTTTAATACCTCAAATCATATCTTTAGAGACAAACCCTCAGAACTATGTAAATAAAGGTAGTATTATAGATATAACAGCAACCCTATCTGAAGAAAATTATAATGATTTTAGTGCTTATTTCTCATTTTATGCTTATGGATTTCATAATAGAAAAGAAACTCAAATTTATACATCTCTGTTGTCTCAATCTATTCCAAGAGAATATGAGAATTCAATTAGTATTCCCACAACTAGTTCTGGTTTTGGAATATTTTATGTGGTGCCTATAAATGAGAATTTTACTTCTTTTTATTCTCCAAGAGAAATTTTTAGAATAAGAAATTCAGCACCCACTATTAGTCAATTACAATCTTCTTTTAAAATTGGGGATGGAGGATCAATATCATTTTCAAATACAGTAATTGGTAATTCTATCTTATTACAGCAAGCTACTCAAGGAGATTCTATATCATTTAGAATTGTCGCTTATGATTCAGGAGGTTATAGTGATTCTCAATCAGATTTCCGTATTTCAGTCAGTTATTTCTTATCGGCAATTTCAGAATCAGTTGACGGATCAAGTTCAATATGGCCGATATTTCCGAGTAAATTTATTACAACTGAATTGATATATGATTCAGGTGCACATATAGGCTCATTAAGAATACCTAATTCAATGGAATTTGAAACTATTTATGGAGAAAGATCAATTTCAACAGCACCGTCAGATCAACCAACCAATTATATAAGTATACTTTATATTAATGTAATTGATAAAGAGGGAGCAAGTACGAACGATCCATTTATAATTGCTTTTTTGATTAAACCTGCTGAAACAATGATCATGGCGATTATCGTTATTGCAATTATAGCGGGTGTTTTTGCATTCGCAATTGTCATATATTTATTGAGAAGAAAGAGGCTAATGCCAGAGCGAACGGGTTATCAACAATATGAAAATTTTAAAAATCCCTATATAGATGAGGAAACAGCACAAGGGTTTGGAGAAATAAATGATATAAAATTTTGTCCTTTCTGTGGATCTAAAGTTGGTGATTCCAGCATTTATTGTGGGAATTGTGGAAAAAAATTTTAATTTGAATAAAATTTATTTCTTTTTTTTTTTTTTTTAACTTATAATTAATTGTAAATAATTTAAAATCAATTAAATTAGTAAAAAAATTATAGATTCAATGATAAAATAAAAATAATAAAAAAATAAGCTATTTTTTCTATGTTATTATCATCTTTCAAGTGATTGTTAAATGTCAACTTTTCATAAAATATATTATAAATCATCCAATAATATGGAAAAAATCGATGATAATTCAATAGCATTAGTAATTACTTCTCCTCCATATCCAATGATAAAAATGTGGGATAATATTTTTTCTAAACAAAATCCTGAAATCAGTATAGCACTTGAAGAAGGGGAGGGGGATAAAGCATTTGAATTAATGCATGCTGAATTATATAAGGTTTGGAAAGAGATAAAAAGAATTCTAATAAATGGAGGCATGGTTTGTATAAATATAGGAGATGCTACAAGAACAATCAATAAAAATTTTCAATTATTTCCTTCACATGCGACAATTATCCATCAATTCCTACATTTAGGTTTCCAATCTTTACCAGAAATTATATGGAGAAAACAAACGAATTCTCCTAATAAATTCATGGGTTCTGGAATGATGCCGCCTGGAGCATATGTTACTTTAGAACATGAATTCATTTTATTATTCAGAAAAGGACATAAGAGGAGCTTTCCAAATGAAATATTGAAAGAGAAAAGAAAAGAGAGTTCTTATTTTTGGGAAGAACGAAATCTGTGGTTTTCTGATCTATGGTTTGATTTAAAAGGAGTAAATCAAAGAATAAAAAAAGAAAATATCAGAAAAAGAAGTGCAGCATATCCATTTGAATTAGCTTATCGTTTAATCAACATGTTCTCAATCAAAGAAGATATAGTTCTCGATCCCTTCTTAGGAACAGGAACAACGTTATTTACTGCTATGATATCGAAAAGAAATAGTATTGGATATGAAATAGATTCGAAATTTAAGCCTTTAATTGAAGAAGGGATTAAATCTCTAAAAAATTTCGCTAATAATTATATTGATAAGAGAATCAAATCTCATCTTAATTTCATCGATAAAAGAAATAAAATAAACGAATTTAATAAATATTATAATAAACCGTATGGATTTCCAGTTATTACAAATCAAGAAAAACTAATCAAGATTCCAAAGATAAAGGAGATAAAAACCAACAATAAAGATGAATATGAAGTATTTTATGATTGACTATTTTAATTAATTGAGAAAATATCTAAAGAAGGATATAAAAATTAATGAAAATTGAAAATATTATATATAAAATAATCTAGATTTTGGTTTATATCTTTATAATAGTTCCGTCTTTTTGCCCAATATATGCATTTGATGCCATATTCACAAATAATCCTGTATCCACAACACCAGATATTTGAATTATCTTTTGATCTAGTTCTTGGGGACTTTTTATTATTCCAAAATCTGCATCTATAATAAAATTACCATTATCTGTTATTAGAGGTCCCGCTTTCATTTTAGCCATTCTTAAGAAAGGTTTTCCCCCTAAGGAGGTTAATTTTTTCATAATAGGTACATATGCTATCGGTACTACTTCTATAGGTACTCCTTTTTTCCATTGTTCCCCTAGAAAATTAGATTTTTTTCTATAATCTGCAATGATTATAATCTTTTTTGAATTAGAAGCAATAATTTTCTCTTGGACTAAACATCCTCCACCACCCTTAATAAGGTTTAGATTTTTATCTATTTCATCTGCACCATCAATATCCAGATCAATTTCAGGATATCGATCAAGAGATACAAGTGTTAAACTATTTTCTATTATTAATTGATAAGATTGAAAGGATGTAGGAATACATTTGAGATTAAGATTTTTAATTTTATTCATTTTAGCAATTTTTTCAACAGCATATACTACAGTTGAACCACTACCAATCCCTAATATCATATTTTTTTCTAAATTATCTTCAATAGCTTTAATTGCAGCATTCTTTTTTCCTAGTTCAATTAATTCATTTTCTGACATTTTTATCATTTTTGATTATCTATTTTTTCATAAGATCCAGTATTCTAATAGCTAAATAAGCAGCATTTTCACCTCTATCAATTCCAACGCATGCAACTGGAACTCTTGGTGGCATTTGTACGATAGATAATAATGCATCTAATCCCCCTAATTTTGCACTTACAGGTACTCCAATGACAGGTCTATTTGTTTTCGAAGCAATTACTCCAGGGAGAGCTGCAGATAATCCGGCAATTGCTATATATATAAAAGCTTTACAACTTTTTATATATTCATCGAGTTTTTCTGGATCTCTATGAGCAGAGAGGATTTTGAGTTCATATGAAACATTTTCTTTTTCTAATATATCTAATGTTTTATTATATATAGTTTCATCTGAAGAACTTCCTGCTATTACTGCAACCTTGATTTTATTATTATTTTTAGTATTAATATTACTCATAATTATTCTAATCTTATAAGTATAATAAGGATTTTATTTTTAACTAGCAATTAAGATGATAATTCTTTTTATCACCAAAAATCACTAAAGAGACCAATTTTATTATAATAATATCATTATATTCAGAATCGTTTTATTTCCAAAAATTAAAGTAAATAAATATTTATATACCTGTGATTATTAGATATATCATTCACATAATCTAATTGATAAATTATATGAAATTTAAAAATAAATTATTCGCTATATGTTTATTAAGTTGTATGATATATCCGTTTCTTATAACACCATTCTCCGTTGCTAATCCGGATATTAATTGGCCAGTTAGTGAAGGATGGACATATACATGGAAAGTTATACAAAGTAATACAAATCTAGGTTTTCTACCTGTAAATTCTAAAATCAGTTTACGAGTAAATCATATAGTAAATGAGCCAAGTGGTTCAGAAGAGAAATCAACTATATATGCAAATATTACAGAATACAATAGTGAATCTGGAGACACAAATACATTACTTGATAATTCAACTTTCACATTATTCGATGCAAATGTGAATTCAACGATGATATTTACTTCATTTTTGTATCATGGAATTTTCTTACCCTCAAGTCATAAAGAGGGATTTGCTGATG
>CAZBEU010000432.1:0-2495 GCA_964491005.1 uncultured archaeon
ACATAATTAATAAAATGGTTCGAGCTCTAAATCAGTGTGGAACGTTGATGATTGCCCATTCGCAATCTCGGAAAAATATTAATAGTATCCATAAAAATGTTCAAAATATTACATCAAAAGATCGATTGCCACCTATGAGAATTTTAAAAAATATGTTATTAAAATCAAATCTAAAAATTATAGAATCACTTGATAATAGGGAAATGTTTTATGTAATAGCTAAAAAAAATTCTTAATTATCAAAATATTATAATAAAAATTTTCTTCAGTAATATTTATAATAATTAATCAATTTTCACAAACAATATGCCTTATGAACATTTTGGAAAGATTGGTGATATATGGAAGCATTTACCACTCTGTGAAATATTAAAAATTGAATCACCAAGAAAATATATTGAATCCAATTCGGCATATCCATTCTATCATTTAAAAAATACTAAAGAACAAAATTATGGGATTTATTTTTTTTTTGATAATCAAGATAAATCTAATATTTTGCGAAAATCCATTTATTGTCAACTTTTAAGAAATACCAATCAATATCAAGATTATATTTCATATTACTTAGGTTCTCCGGGATTTGCAATGAATATTCTTAAAGATATTTCGGAAGAGTTTATTTTTTATGATATTGATAAGGATGCTATTGATGAACTTCATAAATATGCAAAAAAATTACATATTTCAAATAAAACTAAAATATATTTCAAAGACTCAATTAATGGACTATATTCAGAGATATCAAATTTCAATTCAAGAGATTTAATTCATTTTGACCCATATCTTCTCTTTAAAGATAACTCAGAAGGAATAAGCTATTTTGATCTTTTTATTAGAAGTACCTTAAAAAAAGTTAAAAACGTTTTATGGTATGGATTTTTTGTAGAAAATCAAAAAAAAGAGCTTTTAGACAAAATCTCTAAAAAATTAAATTCATTCGAAATAAATACAAAGAACTATAACATACAAAATATGATTATCAACCTTAAAATTATGCAAAAAAATTCTATTCTCGTCAATCCCGGAGTGTTAGGATGTGGTTTAATTGTAAGTAATCTTTCTGACAAATCCATAATGATAATGAAGAAACAAAAAACTGAATTAGAAAAAATTTATCAAAAGTCGACATTTCAAAATCATTCGGGAAGATTAGACGGAGAAATAATAAATTATTAAAATATTTTATAAATTATCACATTAAATATCTAATCCTTTAGTATAAGCTTGTGTTTTTAATCCTTTAACTAATGAACTAATGTTATTTAGATTTAGAAAAAATCTTTTTACATAGAAAAAGTGATAATTTTAATGGAAAAGGGATGCAAATAACTGTTTTGTAAAACATGTTTTCATAAGCGATATCCTCTTTCTCATTGAGGAATAAAGAGATTAATATATAAAGGAGAAATCTTATAAAAATCCTATTACTTAAGTTTCACGTGGTAGAACATTCATTACATAACCTGAAAATCTTTATATCTTGATTTATCACCTTGAATTTTAATTCTATTTTTATAAGGTTCCAAAGATGTTCAATTTTATCAGAATAAAGATCATCAATTTTATTACATTTAGGACAAATTGCATGCAGATGAAATCCTTCATAATAATCATATCTGTATATTCCATCAATATCTATTAGTTTAATTATACCAAGTTCCTGAAGTAAATATAAAATATTATAAACTGTGGATATACTAATGTTTTTATGAATTTTAGATACTATTTTATAGATTTTATCAACAGACGGATGGTTATCACTCTTAAGTATTGCATTGAAAACCGCAATTCTTTGAGGTGTAATTCTTAATCCATGTTTTTTTAGTATTGCTCTTAAATTATCAATACTCATATTTTTATTATTAATTTATTTTTTATAAAATTAATTCTTAAATAAGAACGATTATTATTAAGAAATAATTATTAAATAAAACTTTAAAAAATTAAAAAATATGACAGAAGTAAATACAATAACCCAATTACCGTTATTAGGAGACCCTGCACCTGATTTTACTGCAACAACAACTCATGGTGTATTAAAGCTTTCAGATTTTAAGGATATGTGGTTAATATTATTTTCTCATCCTGCTGATTTTACACCTGTATGTACTACTGAATTTATGGCTTTTGCAGATATATATCCCGAATTAGAAAAACGTAATGTTGCTTTATTAGGATTGAGTATTGACAGTGTCTTTTCTCATATAGCTTGGGTTCGAAATGTTGAAGAAAAGATGGGAGTAAAAATTCCTTTTCCAGTTATAGCAGATCTAAATAAAGAAGTGGCAACTAAATATGGGATGGTTCATCCAGGACAGAGTGGAACTGAAACTGTTAGAACTGTATTTATTATAGATCCTAAAGGAATTTTAAGAGCAATGATATATTATCCATTAGAAAATGGAAGGAATATGGATGAAATTCTCAGATTAATAGATGCACTTCAAACCTCTGACGAAAAAGGTGTTGCGACACCTGCAAACTGGCGTCCT
>CAZBEU010000433.1:0-3202 GCA_964491005.1 uncultured archaeon
ATATACAAGAACAGAAGTAATAATTAATCATATAAAAGAGTTAAAGATTAGGTTTAATTCTCCTAAACCAAAGCCCATTAAGAAAGAGCCTCCAAGAATGGATATAAAGGAGAATATAAAGCAAAATGTATCAAATAATCAAGTAAATCCACCTAAGACAATAGAAGATGAACCTAATTTTGACGAAAATTTATATCAAATTAGAGAGAATAAATTTAAGGCTATTCAACAAGATTTTGAAATAATTAAAAATTCTGAATTTAAAAATATGCCTAAAGGGGTTCAAGAAATAAAAGCGAATAAAGATTTTGATATCCTTACACCACATGATCCAGAATATATTGATAAGAGATTAAATCAAGAAATAGATATGAGTGTTTTTTCATCAAACAAAGATACAAATAACCAACAAATCGAACTTGAAAAGAAAAATAAAGATGGATTAGATATCTGTTTTGCTTGTGGTGAGAAAAATCCACCTAATTCAAAAAGATGTAAGAGTTGTGGAACAGAATTATAATAAGGAATTTATATACTCTTATTGAATAATACTACTCATGTTTCTTTTTATAGGTAAAATTTTTATATTTTTTATAATTTTCAATAGCTCTTTCTCTCCATACTAACTTCCATTTTTTAAAACCACTTTTAACATATTTTTCACGTCTTGGAAAATCACGACAGACCCAATTAAATAAGATAAAATATCTCCTTGCTCCACTTTCTATTGTCAAATTTTTTGATTTAACACCCAAATTTCTTAAATGAGTAACAAATTTTACTTCTACAGCAGTTTGTAAAATACCATCGATAACAGAGGGTTCATAATAAATAGCGTTTTTTTCAAAATAGAATCTAACCATATCAAAACAATCTCCTCTACAAAGCCTTATTTTATCAATATCCTTATTGTATCCTAACTCTTCCAATCCATTTTTAACTATTTGAAGAATTCTTTTTTTTGGAGCACCTTTACTTAAATTTTTATCATTATAAAGATTAACAGGAATTTCTTTAAATAATAATTGACCCGTTTCAATTACATGAAACCCAATAAATGCATCTCCAACAAGATCACCTGTACCACTATCATCAATTTCGATTGTTTTTGGTTTAGAATTCATTATTATATATCAACTTCTTTTATATAATTGAAAATGAATTGAAACATTTCAATTCTTTGATATATAATGAATTGAATTTTATGTATATTTTTTACAAAAGATAATTTTTAATTTATATGATTATAGAATTTTTAATTATCGCAAATGAGGTTCTCAATGGCCATACTCAAGATACAAATTCTCATTGGATGGCGAAAAAAATTACTGAAAATGGACATATACTTTCGAGAATAACTATAGTCGGAGATGATCTCATTGAAATTTCAAATGCAATTAAAGAAATTATTAACAGAAAACCTAATATTGTTATAACATCAGGCGGATTAATTTAGAAAGATTTCATTCTAAAGTCAAAGGCCCAACATATGATGATATGACAACTAAGGGTATCTCTATAGGCCTTGGAAGAGAATTAGTTTTAAATCAGAAAGCTTATGAATTGGTAGAAAAGGCTTATGATAATTTAAATCAAATAGGAAGATTGAAACTTAAAGGTATGACTTATGAGAGAAAAAAAATGGCTTATATGCCAAATGAATCAGTTCCATTATTTAACACAGAAGGAACTGCTCCGGGAGTTAAAATTTCAAATAATAATACAATGATCTTTTTATTACCAGGAGTACCTCAAGAATTAAAATCAATGTTTATTAATCACATTTATCCTATTTTGGAAGAAAAAAAAGGGATTTATATTCAAAAAGGATTTATTTTTTCGAATATAGGAGAATCGCAGATAGCTCCTTATATTACTAAATTAAAAAAAGAATATTCTAAATTATGGATAAAAACTCATCCAAAAAAAGGACCAAATGTAGAAATTGAATTAGTAATTACTTGTTTTGGTGATTCTGAATGTGAAAAGATGGTTAATGCAATCCTTAAGAAAATAAAAGAGATAATTCTTAAACTTGGAGGAAATATAAGCAAATAACGTGATAAAATGTTAATGATGACACCTCACAGGCGTAAATCTTAATAAGTTGTCGCTAAATGCGTTTTAACTTACATCATTGACATCATTTAAAAATTATAAATTTCTAAATATTCTACTTTTTTAGAAATTCTAACATCATTAGATCCTTCCTTCTCTATTTCACCAATAATCCAATTAGGTATCTTTTTACTTAAAAGAGTATTGGTAAATTCTTCTACATTTTTAGCATCAACGGCAATTAAAAGTCCTCCTGCTGTTTCATGAGCATTACATTCATTAAAAGCATATCCAAATTCATTAGATAATTCTTTAGAGAGCATTATTGAAGGTATTGTCTTGAGAATTGCTGAAAGATTTGAATTTTGTAGCATTTCTTTTGTATGACCTGCTAAACCAAATCCTGTTACATCGGACATCGCATGAATAAAAGAAAAATCATTGAAAGAATGGATTGTTTTTATAACATTCTGATTAGGAGTAGTCATTACCTTAATTGCCATATCTATAGATTTTTTTAATTCATTATCAGAATAGCTATTCAATAGTTCAGGATTCTCTTTTAATATCCGATAAGCAGCCATCACTCCTTGTATGCCAATTGGTTTGGTTAAGACTAGTTTATCTCCTTTTTTTACACCACTTTTTTTGATAATCCAATCTTTATTAGCGATACATGAAGCTTCTCCTCCAATTAAAGGCCATTCACAATATATTGTATGCCCACCACATATTTTTGAGTTAATCTTTTCCATAAATCTTTTAATACCTTTAAGAATTCCTTCAGCAATTTCTATGGGAGTGTTATTTTTTATTGCTAAGAAAACAAGCATTCCAGCATTAATTTCAGGAATATTCATAGCAAAAATATCGCTAGTTACATTGCAAGCTGCAATTTCACCCATTATCTCAGGCTCATCAATAATAGGAGTAAAAATATCAAGGTTTTTTACTAATACTAAATCAGTTCCATCAACAGGTATAACTGCTGCATCTTCAAATTGGTCGCCTAATCCGATGCTATTAAGTAATTCTTTTAATTTTAATGGACCTAGTTTACATGATCATCCGTGGATCTTTACTTGAGAAGTCAATCTATAATCTTCTATTTTGTTCATCAACCTCAATTAGTATTATTTATTTA
>CAZBEU010000434.1:0-2000 GCA_964491005.1 uncultured archaeon
GAAATTGTAAAATTTGATTATAAAATTCCTGAATAAATTTATGACGCGTATATGCAATTTCTCTAGATTCTTCAAAATATAATTGATCTTTTAAATTTAAGATTTTTTTTTCTATATGTTCTATTACGTTATCTAAGTTGCCATTATTTCTAGGAGTATATCCAATTGTTCTATATAATCCAATAGCACCAATAGCATCGAGTTTATCGGCATCTGAAAGACTTTTAGCTTCAATTGTTTTTGGAGTTATATTATTAGAATATGAATGAGCTTTAATGCTGTGTAAAATATTTTCTAAAATATCTTTTTTTAAAAAAATATCATTAGATTTGAAGAATACATAAGCTATCTCTGCAGAAAGTTCTGAATGATTTTTATTTTGATTTTTATCTTCCATTTTTTTCCTCCCAATATCATGCAATAAAGCGGAAATTTGTAATATTAATAAATTTGCTCTTAATTTTTTATCATATTTAAAGCAGAATGCTATGTCCTTTATAGTAGAGAGTATTTTTTCTAAATATATTATAACATTTAATTATTTTACATTTTTTAAAATGGTTAAATCCGGATATTATAGACCATGAATGATTTGAATAAAAAAATACTTGGTACTGTTTAAGGTATGGATGAATGTGATTATATATAGAATTTCACTAAATCTTCTCTGAGACACGTTTTAAATGCTAACATATCTTTCATTCTTAGAATGCTTCGAACTAATATCATAGAATTGAACCCTACAAAACAACAAGTAAAGATCCTAAAAGAGATGTTAGTAAGAAGTAGTGCTTTATGGAATATAGGTAATTTTCAAAAGAGAAACGTATTTTTTAAAAAGGAACATTCAATTCCCTCATATTCTAAACAATGTGAAGATTTAAAAACTCATGTGCTCTATACATCTTTAGGAAGTGCCTATTCTCAACAGATATTAAAAAAATTAAATGAATCATGGCAATCCTTTTGGAATTCACTTACATCTGAGAAAATAGAACATAAAATATCCCTTCCTTCATATTTTAAGAATTATAAAACGAAACAAACACTTCCTAAACTACTCATTTGCAGGAATGATTGCTATCGAATCGATACAACCTTTATTTATATTTCTTGCTCTAAAGATTTAGCGAAGGTAAATAAAATCAAGGGATTGCTAAAAATACGGTATAATGGAATAAGGAAATGGAAGGGTATAAAGAAGACAATGGAAATTAAATATTTTCCCTATAGTAAGAAATTCTATGCATATCAAACGGAAGAAGTATCCTCACCTCCAATCGAAACAGAGCAGAAGAATATATGTTCTATTGATTTGGGTATTAAAAGATATATAACAGCATATATTAAAAATTCTAAAGATTTTTGCCTTCTTTATGAATCAAAACATATTTTTAATAGGTATCTTATGAATTCTAAAAAAATCGCCTATTACCAAGCAATCGCAAAAAAAGAAAACAATAGATATAGTATTCATAGAATTAGACGACTTTATCTAAAAAGAAAACGACAATTGATGAATTATCTAAATAATATTCTTGCTCATTTATTTAGAAAATTACAGAAATATAAGATCTCCACAATCATCCTTGGAAACTTGAAAGGAATAAGAAATTCCCACATTCCTCCTCATTATCGTAATAAAAAGAAGATACATAAGATGATACAAAACTTCTGGTCTTACAATCTTTTTCTTAAGAAACTCCAAAACAAGTGTGAGGAGCTTGGAATTACGTTAATTCCGGTAAATGAAGCCTATACGTCCTCTACCTGTCCTATTTGTAAGAATCCAGTTGAGGCAAATGATAGGAAATTTCAATGTCCTCATTGTGGATATACGCAAGATAGAGATGTAGTAGGATGTATTAATATATTAGGTGATTATATTCATGATTATGATATTGATGATATAAGGGTAGAGACCTATCCTGTAGTGTCTACGATTGTAATTGAATCATAGGGACTATGAATCCATTTCCTTCAGGGAATGGTAGTTCAAT
>CAZBEU010000435.1:0-5493 GCA_964491005.1 uncultured archaeon
TATTAAAAATCTTTAGTAGTATGTAGCATTTTTAATAATTTTGATAACCTTATCATTGAAATTCTCTTATATTATCAGAAATTTTATAAATAAATCATACAAAATTTAATTAAAATTAGATTTTATCTCAATTGTCGACTTTATTAGTAAAGAAGATTTGATCAATAATTTGGTCAATTGTAAAAGTTGTGTCATCCGGAATTTCACTATGAGTTAGTAATGAAAAAGAAAATCTTTCAAACAAATTTTCAAAAGTCGAGAGCATCTTAATAAAATTCTTTAATTTAGTAATTGCTGAATAAGACTGGCCTTTAAATACATACACAAATAAAAATTCTTCTTTTGTTTCAAATATAATAAAATAATTTCCATGTCTAATTCTATTAATCGTTCCATATGGAGAAAAAGCTTCCTTACCAAAAAGATTGATAGCAGATATAAAACCTGAAAATAAATCTCCGTCATTTACATTTATTTCTTCAAAGGATTTACTATATAAACAATGACCGTCATACGCGCTTAAAATAATAAGATATACTGGAATATCTATAACTTCAGGTAATTTTTCAAATTTAAATCGAACCATTTTTGAGAAAAGTAGATCCATTCTCTGTTTTTTTAATCTATCCTGTAAGGGTATTTTTTTTTGAATAATATCCTCCCAATATTCTAAATTTGCTAAAAAACTATCATGTTTATTTGAAATTTTTGTTGCTAATCGTTTAAAACCATATTCATTAGCCGTGTTTTGAGCATCTGATAGATATTTTCTTGTATTCTGAAGATCCAAATTTAATAAAGATATTTCTGCCTTAAAGAGAAATACTTCTGCCAATAAATCATTTAGATATTGATATTGAGCTATTTCTAATAATTTATTGGAAAGATATTCTATCTCATTAAGGATTCTTTCATCTCCTGTTAGTTCTAATTCGTTTATAAGAATTTCACATAATATTTTCATAGCTTCGGTTGTTGTTTCATAATCTATCATTTCTTCTTCAATAATGTTTCTAAGTATATGGGCTGATCCCATAATATCCATCAATCTTTTACTTGTCATTTGAATTAAAGCTTTATCAAACCGGTATAATTGATCTATTTGTCTTAGATTACTATATTTTTCACTAATTATTCTTAAATTTTCAATATATTCATCTAAAGAATCAAATTCCCCATGATTTATCGAAATAGTTATTAAATAATGATAAATTTTAGCAATGGATACATTAAAATTTAAAAAATAATATATTTGAGAGTTTTGATTCTTTAGTAATTCTAAAGCTTCTAAAAGATAATTTTTCGCTTTTTGGAAATCCCCAATATCGCCATATAGCGTTCCTATAGTTGTTAAATATGCTGGTTTTGAGATCTTATCTTCATTGACTATAGGCATCTTTAAAATCCTTTTATAATAATCAAAACTTTTCTTAAGCTCTCCTTTTTGAGAATAAACATTTCCAATGCTATAGTATGATTGAGCTATCAAATTTGTATATCCAATTTCAGTTCTTATTTCTAAACTTTTTTCATAAAAAAATAATGATTTATTAAGTTCACCTTTAGTATTATAGCAATGTCCTTTGATATCATAACAAATAGCATTAATCTTTTTATATCCTTTTGGTTCACTTATTTTCAAACACTCATCTGCATAAGATATTGCTCTTTCAAAATTACTCAAGTGATATTCAATTCCTCCTAAATCAACTAAATTCCAGATAACACCCATCTCATTTTTTAATTCTTTTGTTAAAGATAGACTTTCTTTGAAATATCTTTTTGCTATCTCAAAATTACCAATACTACCATGAGCTCGACCTAGATTTAGAAGAGAATATATTAAACCTGGAAGATCATTGATTTCTCTTCTATTTTTAACGCTTTTCTCAAATAAAGATATTGCTTTTTCTATATGATATTGTTCTGCATAGACTCTACCTCTAAGAAATATCAAATATGAATGTTTTTTTTTTTTTTCTTCTAATGAGATATTCTTTATTTTTTTTAAAATACTCTTTCCCTCCTCGATAAGAGAGAGGCAGTTATCATATTGTCCTAAATTAAGAATATTTTCTATTTTACCAATTATTCCATTAATTTTTGCTTTAGGTCTATTTAAATTATTACTTATTTCTATTAATTGATCTGCTTCGGTATTTCCCTTTAAGAATTCACCTTTATCTAAGTAGATATAAATATTAAGATATTTTCTAATCAATCTTAAATTATCTAATTCTTGTTGTTCTTTTTCTATTGAATTTAAAATATCTAAAGCTTTTTTAAATTGTCCACGAGAAATACAACCCTCAATCAGATTATAATAATCTTCAGACATTATTTTTCAAAATTCTTGGAATTAAGTTATACTATTATTTATACCTTGGAATAAATAATCTATAATACTTTAAAATTTAAGAATTTAATCTCAAACAAATATATTAATTCTATATTAAATAAGATTTAATCATCAATAAAATCAAATTATTTGGTTTAAAGGGCATTTAATTATTTATTCTTCTCAATTAGAAAGATACGTTCTATTAATTGATTGATTATTAAAATAACGTCTTCTGAGATTTCCTTTTGGTTTTTAATATTATCCAAAATTTTTTTAAAATTATTTGTTGAGATCGATAAGAAATCCGTGAAGTTGTTTAATTTTGAAATTGCTGAATATGATTGACCTTTAAATACATAACCAAATAATAATTCGCCTTTTGATTGAAGGATGATCAAATGCTCTCCATGTTTAATTCTGTCTATTGATCCAGAGGAAGAAAACGCTTCTTTACCAAATAAATTAATTGCTGAAATAAATCCTGCTATAAGTCCACTATCGTCTAAATTTCCATTTTGAAATGATTTACTGTATAAACATTCTCCATTTTCCCCCTTAATTATTAAAAGATAAACAGGCATATCCAATTCATCTATATAATCGTTAATATTTGATCTAACCATCTTTGAAAATAAAAATTCATGACTAACATTTTCAAATCTCTCTTGCAAAGGTATATTTTGTTTTATTTTTTTCTCCCACTCATCTAAATGTGCGAGTAATGAATCATGTTCATTTGAGATTTTACTTGCTAGAGCCCATAAACCATATTTAATTGCTGTATTTTGAGCTTTCGTAAGCATTGAACGAGTTGTATCTATGTCTAAATGAAGTAATGAGATTTTTGCTTTAAAATAATAAGTTTCTGCTAAAACATCATAAAGATATTGAGATTTTGCTATTTCAAGTAGTTTATCTGATAATTGTTCTATTTCTTGAAGAATTCTTTTATCTCCTGTTAATTCTAGTTCACTTATTAGTACATCACATAAATTAGTCATTGCTTCAATTGTTATTTCATGATCAATAATTTCTTCTTCAGCAATACCTTTAAAGATAGTCCCTGCTTCCATTTTATCCATTAAACGATCGCTTGACTTTAGAATAATAGCTTTATTCAGACGATATAATTGTGCAATCTGTTTTAAATCAGGATATTCTTTACTAATTTCATGTAATTCATTTAAGTAATGATCTAAATTTTCAATTTCGTTATTATTAACTGATAAATCAATAAGATAATGATAGATTTTAGCTAATGATACTTTAAAATTCAAAAAATAAAAAATATGTACCTTTATTCCTTTGAGTAAATCCATAGCTTCTAATAAATATCTCTTTGCTGTATTAAAGTCACCTAGTTCTCCATAAATCTTTCCAATAGATGTTAAATAAGCAGGTTTTGATCTAAGATCTTCTTGTACTTCTGGAATTTTTAATATCTTATTGTAATATTCCAAACTTCTTTTAAGTTCACCTTTTTGATTGTAGACATTACCTATACTAAAATAAGATTGTGCAATAAGATTCATATACCCTGTTTCTAATCTATAATTCAAACTCTTTTTAAAATATTGTAATGCTTTATCTAATTGTCCTTTTTCAAAAAGACTATGACCAATTATATCATAACACAATGTAGAAGAATGTTTATAATCATTTGGCTCACATATTGCAAGGCATTCTTTCGCATAAGAAATAGCATTATCTAAATTTCTAAGATGATATTCAAGACCCCCAAGATTGATAAGATTCCAAATAATTCCCGTTTCTACATTAAGTTCTTTTGCAATTATTAAACTTTCTTTTGAATATTTCTTTGCGGCATTAAAGTTACCAATACTACCATTTGATACCCCTAAATTAAGTAATGAAAAGATTAAACCAAATTTATCATTTGTTTCTTCTCTTAATTTAACGCTATTTTTAAAGTGTTCAATTGCTATGTAGAATTCAAATTTTTCTGCAAAGACTCTCCCCTTTAGAAAGTCAAAATATGCTTTTTTTTGTTTTATAATATCACTATCTTGATCTTGAATTTTTTCTAATAAATGCTCTCCAGTGTCTATTAATCCTAATGTGTCATCAAATAATCCTAAACATACACTATTTTCTGCTTTTCCTATAATAGCATTGATCTCCCATAAATATTGGTGTTTTGCACTACATTCTTTTATCATTGTTTTAGCAAGTTCAAGACCCTTATGAAATTCTCCCTTATCAAGGCAAATAAAAATTTCCAAGTATTGAAAATAGAGTTCTTCTTCTTCATCTAAAGATCTTTCTTTTTTATATGATTGAAGAACTTTTAATGCTTCTTGGTATTTTCCATGAGAAATATATTCATCAATAATATTATTATTCGACATTATTTTTGGTTATTTTTCTTCATTTGATTGAATTTTATTATTAGTGTTAAATATTGATTGAAAATAATTCTATTATTTTAACTAATAAATAAAGAATGCAGATGTAGTGATTATTCAACATTCATTATTCCAATAATCTTATATAAAATATAAAAAATTTTGGATATATTATTTTTAGGATTTTAAATTATAGTTTTTGAATAACCCATAATATATAAGGTATACAATTAAAAAATGGCTAATTATACAAAAAAAAAAGCCTAAATAAATTAGTATATAACTATTTAAAAGTCCTATTAAAAAGGAATAACTCAAATACACTGCGAATATTTTTAGATTTCTAAAATAAAAAAAGATATGAATATGATATAATGAAAAAATTACGCTAGAAATGGTTATCGCCATTAATAAATTCAAATTTACTATTAAAAATCCCAAAATATAAAATCTAAATATTAATTCTTCCATAATCATTGTCAGAAGAAAACTAATAGTTACTAATTTTATTGAATTACTTATAAATCCATTAATTATCTCATGCTTTTTAATTATCTCATAATCTCTTATAGTAAAAACATACCTAACAATTAAAAATCCCAGAACTAATAAGAAAGTTAAAAGAACTCCAATAAGAAAAATTTGAAATGCTTGTATTTTATTAAAAAATAAAAATTTTATATTAAATCCAAAAAATAATGGAATTATTAGAATTAAGATAACACTTAATTTTAAGAATAATCTCAGATTTACAGATTTCATTAATTTTAAAGATTCTCCTTTTCA
>CAZBEU010000436.1:0-5032 GCA_964491005.1 uncultured archaeon
ATTAGAAATTTTTGATGTTGATGAAATAAATACTCATGGTGGTTCTCTAAGAATTTATGCTCATCATAAAGATAATAGAAAAAAAACGATATCTAAAAATGTAACTAATTTATTAGATAGTGAAAAATCAATTAAAATCAATAATTTAAAGTATTATATGGGATTTCAAGATAGAATCAACAAAGTAAAAAATGATTTATTACAATTTTTAATCAACAAAAAGAATGAAGGAAAAAAAATAATAGCTTATGGTGCAGCAGCTAAAGGTAATACTTTATTGAATTATTGTGGGATTAAAGAAGATTTAATTATGTTTGTTGTTGATCTTTCACCATTTAAACAAGGAAAATATCTACCGGGAAGTCATATACCTATAGTTAAAGAGAATAAAATCAAAACATACAAACCCGATTATATTTTAATTTTACCATGGAATATAAAAGATGAAATAATAGATCAATTAGATTATGTAAAAAATTGGAATGCTAAATTTTTTGTAGCAATTCCAGAAGTAAAACAAATATAAAATTATAATAAAATAGGAGTATCTCATGATTATATTAGTAAGTGGGGCCACAGGATATATTGGAGAATATGTTATTAATGAATTATTGAAAAATAAAGATCTGGAAATAATAGCAACCGGAATCGAAGAGAAAGATAGATTAAAAAATAAAGAATGGATTAAAGATGTTAAGTATATTCAATGTAATATTGAACAACCTGATATGAATTTTTTTGAATTTTTAGGATCCCCAGATTTACTAATCCATCTCACATGGCAAGGATTACCAAATTATAATAAACTATATCATATTGAAAAAAATTTAATAACAAATTATTTTTTTATAAAAAATATGATACAAAATGGATTAAAAGGAATATCTGTAATCGGAACATGTTTAGAATATGGACTTATTGAGGGTTGTCTATCTGAAGACTTACCAACTAATCCTATTACTAATTATGGCATCGCAAAAGATACATTAAGAAAAGCAATTGAACAATTAAATAAAATATACAATTTTACATTTAAATGGATTAGATTATTTTATATGTATGGAAAAGGTCAAAATCCTAACTCTCTTTTTTCTCAATTGGATAAAGCTTTAGAAAATAATGAAGAAACTTTTAATATGTCTGGTGGCGAACAATTAAGAGATTATTTACCTGTAGAAGATGTGGGAAAGTATATTGTAAAAATCTCTCTTCAAAATCAAATAAATGGAATCATTAATTTATGCAGTGGTCAACCAGTATCAATACGTAGAATTATTGAAGATTATTTAAAAAAAAAAAAAAAAAAAATAAATCTCAATCTTGGTTACTATAAATATCCTAAATATGAGCCAATGGCATTTTGGGGAAATAACCATAAACTTAAACTAATTTTAGACCAAAATAAATAGCATTTCAATGACAAATTTAAATGTGATGAAGTAAAATTTTTATTAAATAAAAGTATAGATATTCTATGATTAAAAGAGCTATAAAATCAATCACCAATAAAATAATAAAGATTTCGGAAGGAAATCAAAGAATAAATAAAGTATTAAAACACTTTTTAGTGAGTTTTCTTAAATATAGTACTAACTTTTTAGCAAAAATACATTTACAGAAAAAAATATCAAAGTGTAGAACATACGATGATTATGTTGATATAGCTCTAACATTTGAATATTCTTTATTTAAGGGATTAAATTATAAACCTGAAATTAAGTCATTGCAAAATAAGTTTGAAATTAAGAATTTTATAAAAAAAATATCTAAATTAAAACCAAAGGTAATAGTTGAAATTGGAACTTGTAAAGGAGGAACATTATTCCTTTTATCAAGATTTAGTTCAAATGATGCTTTAATTATTAGCTTAGATCTACCCACGTGGAATATAAAGGGGGGTTATGGATATTTAAGAAGTAAGTTATACAAATCTTTTCGGTTAAAAGATCAAAAAATTTATTTCTTAGCTAAAAATTCTCATAAAAGTTCTACCTTAAATGAAGTTAAGAATATCTTGAATAAAAGAAAAATTGATCTTTTATTCATTGATGGAGATCACACATATAATGGAGTAAAACAAGATTTTAATATGTATAGTCCTTTAGTGAAAAAAGATGGTTTAATTGTATTTCATGATATTGTTATTCATCAAGCAAAAGAAAATTGTCATGTAAATGAATTTTGGAATGAAATTAAAGAAAAATATAATTATCAAGAAATCGTTGATGATTGGAACCAAAAACATTGGGGAATTGGAATCTTATATAATAGGCTTTAATTAATTCAGAGATTTAATCAAAATTTACTTATAAAAATAGTTTATTTATTAGAAAAGACTCATCAAAAAAGAATAGATAAATATGAATAGAATAAAATTAATAAAAAGACCATTTTTTCCTGTAAAAACTAGAAATCTAACAAGTTTAGCTCATAATATAAATTATTTCTTACTAATCTTTACTTTTAAAGGATCTGAAAGGTTAAGAAAATTGATTTCTAATATTTTAACACCAAAATTAAAGAAAAAAAAAATTTGGCCAACAATCTATAGTTATAATTGTATCCTCAATTTAAGAAAAAAAAATATTATTGAAAATGAAATTTATAAATATGGCGTTTATGAAGCAGGAGTACTTAATGTTCTTAAAAATTTTTTAAAAAAAGGAGATTTTTTTATTGATGTAGGTAGTAATATTGGAATAATCTCTTTAGCTGCTTCTCAGTTTGTAGGAGAAAATGGTCGTGTATATTCATTTGAACCTGAACCAGAAACATTTAATTTTTTTAGGAGAAACATTTTAATAAATAATTTAAAAAATATTACTGCTTTTAATAAGGGATTAGGATCAGCTAAAGAAGTAAAAAAAATTTATTATAGTAAAGATTATGGAAATTCAACACTTTTAGAATCAGAGAAATCAAAATATAAATTTATTGAGAAAAAAATTGAAATTGAAACACTTGACAATATAATTTCTGAGAATAATATTAAAAATATTAAAATGATAAAAATTGATGTTGAAGGATGGGAATTAGAGGTATTAAAAGGTGCGGAAAAATTACTAAAGAGTAAAAATGCCCCAATCATCTCAATTGAATATTTTGAAGCATTAGAACTAAAGGAAGGAAAAGTAATTAATTTTGTGGATTATATACAAGCAATCAATAACTATAAAATATATAAATTAAAAAAATCAAAAAATTTTATTTCTGATTTAGTAGCAGTAAAAGACAGAGAAGATCTACCACATGAAAATGAAAATCTATTTTGTTTTTTGCCACATCATTTAAAATGAAATTTATATAAATCATTATAATTTTTTCTCTTTATCTATTAATCGAATATAGCTTTTTATTACGCTTTTAATTAGATTTTCTAAATTAATTAGAAAGATTAATAATATTTTATACTTTTAATAGAGATATGGCATATTTATCATCTATCATAAGGAGATTTAACTTTCTGGAAAAAATACCTATCCTACAAAAATTACTATTTAAGGGTTTAAAACTTATATCTCCTGTGACTTTATCTGATTTAGAATTTAAAACCCAATATTCAAACTCATATGCTTTAATTTCTGAAAAAAATACATATTTTTTTAAAAAAAAAATAATTAAGCGATTAAAAAGTTATTTAGGAACAGGACCCATAGGAAAAGCTAAATTATGGGAATATCCATGGGTTTTATCGAATTTACGATTAAAAAAAAAAGGATTATTTATTCTAGATGTTGGATGTGGAAAATCTCCTCTACAATATTTACTATCAGATCTTGGAATGAATGTATATGGTATTGATCCTTCTATTAATACAGAATGGCATGGTATAGATATGACAAAAGCAAAATTTTTCAATTGTAATATTAATTATCGTAATGATAGTGGTAATAACATAAGTTTTGAAGATAATTTTTTTGATAGAGTTATTTGTGTTTCCGTGATCGAACATTGTAGAACTGGAGATGTAAAAACATGCAATAAAATTCCTATAAGTGAGAATGATATAGCATTACATAAGAAAATAATGAGAGAAATGATTAGAGTATTAAAACCAAAAGGATTATGTATAGTTACAGTTGATTTTTATTTTCCTAGTAAGCATATTCTTCTTGAATCTAATGTTAATGTAAAAAATCTTATTGATGTTGAAGGTGCTGAATTTTATGGTAATAGGATTGATATAGCTTTTCCTGGTGAAGAAAATTTTGATTATAAAGACATATTAACTGATCCCGATATTCTTATTACAAAATTTCCAGCATATCTGCATACCTCAATTGGATTTACTTTACAAAAAAAATAAAATAATCGATTTTCATTGATTTTTTTAATTCTATTGATTATTCATTTTAAACAATTAAATTAAAAATTAAGTTTTAATTAATAAAATTACACATGTCAGAAGATAATCTTATTCCAATAAACGATGTGCTAGAAGAAAATGAACGAGTAAAAGAACTTGAAAAAAATAATTTTATTATAAAACCTGAGAAGATTGAGCAATATCTTAATGAATTCAAAAACAAAAAATCTATGAAACCCAATAAAAAAATTTGGAATGAGGCTCGAGTTTTAATTACAGGAATAAGTGGTTTTGCTGGTAGTCACTTAGCAGAGTATTTATTAGATTTAGGATGCAAAGTATTTGGTACAATAAGAAGACATTCTGTTCCTATGTATGAAAATATAGAACATCTTCGAGGAAAAATAATATTATATGAGGCAGATCTCACCAGTGCGGAACGAGTATATAATATCATTGAAGAAATTAATCCAGATTATGTTTTTCATCTTGCAGCTGAATCATTTGTACCTACATCATTTAGAGAACCAGCTAGAGTAATTAACAATAACATAGTTGGTACTATAAATATTTTTGAAGCTATAAGAAAGTATGATAATGATTTAAAAAAAATACACGTTGCTTGTAGTAGTGAAGAATATGGTCTTGTTGATCCTTCAGAAGTTCCTGTAATAGAAGAATTAAAAATGAATCCGTTTAGACCAAGAAGTATTTATGGTATCACAA
>CAZBEU010000437.1:0-2138 GCA_964491005.1 uncultured archaeon
TTTCCTTTAATATCAGGAGGATTTGTCTCTCCATTTTTTTCAAAACTCCATTCATCTGTACCATAGTGGGTCCATTTATAATATTTTGGATCACTACTTATTTTATCTTTAAAATCACCATGCTCAGGGCAGGTTTTTTTCATCCAGATTTCTCCATCTTCTTCTACTATTACTGCATCGATTTTATCCATACATTCTGGACATATACTTTTTGTTTTCGTATAATATTTTTGTTTTAAATAGTCTGTTCCTTCTATGTGATACATTTAATATCATCCACATTTTTTGATATAATGTAATTTTTTAATTAACAATTTATTTAAATAAACTAGAATTATATAAAAGAATTTATAATCATTTCCTAATTGGAATCGTATGATTTCGTTTATTTTTTATAAATTTTTTATCGGTTTTTAATAAAATATTCCTTATTTTAAAGAAAACTTCAAACCTTTTTTGTCTCTATATTTATCAACTTAGAAAAACATTTTTTATTTTTATTGTATTTATTAATTGATATAATAACCTTATGTTTTAATTAATTATGACTAATAATATTCATTGATTAATGTAATAATTAATTCTCTATAATAATATTTCATTGATCCTTCAGAAAATTAAACTAATAATTCTTATTCCGCTATTAATTATAAGGAAGAAAAAGGATTGTTAGGACTATCTAAATTCTTAAATATTATATATCATTTTAAAATTTAAGATTGAAGTCATGATTTAAAATTAAAAATATATTCTTTGTGAAAATAAATGGATTCGAATTATGAAAAAGGTTCAGATCGAGAGGCACCATGTTATTAAAACGGATAAAACTTATAACGTTCTATTAAGAATTGTATAAAATTATGTTACTATCAACAAATCTTAGCAATTCGTGGCGATAACACCATCGCCTCTATTCCCTTACCATCAAAGGCTGTGGGAACTACTTTTCTTAAAATATTCACTGCCCCGTTCACATCCGCATTGATTTTAATCCCTTTTTTCGATTGAAACAAGCCTCGCTTGATTCGCTTACCCATATAGGTCTCACGCTTACCTATTGGTTCATTATCCAAAGCAGAACATTTACTCGTATAGGCCTCATCTACAAGAACTACATCAATTCCGGCGAGCTGGGCTTTATATTGAATCTTCTGGATTAATTGCAGGTAAGGGATGGATACAAAAGTTTGGTTATTTTTCACACCTATATTCGATTTTTGCTTCCATTCTTTGTTATATCCAATGATGATTGTTCCAATATTATGTAATTGTGAATAGTTAATAAGCATGTGAGAAGCTTTATGAAAATAATCTTTGATTCTATTATTACGTTTCTTTGTCTGGATATTCATTTTCATTGTTTCGGGGTGAGAAGGAACTACAAAAGAACGGTTAATACCTCTTACCTTATTATACCATTGATTAATTGCTTTCAAGACAGTTTCTTTAACTATGAGAGGTCTATTTCTAATATTGTTCGCTGTCGTAATAAGGTTATTTATCCCTAAATCAATGGAAAGTATGCGACTTTTATCCAAAAGGAGATCCTTTTCTTGTTGATTATAGATTATCTCAATAATATAAGAGCTCCCTCTTGGAAGAATTCGTATCTGTTGATGTTGTTTTATCCGAGTTTTTATAAGAGGAAGATTTACTGATTTTGGGAATTGGATATACCCATTTTTTATCCAAGAATTTTGGTTGGTAAAAATAGCAATAGATTGCCCATTCTTTCTTTTATAATTGGGCATTTTAGGTCGACCACGATATTTACTTTTATCATTTGAATAATCCTTTAATTCTTTCCAATAAGCCTTCCAGTTTTTAATAACCAATCGCAAGATCTGCTGAGAGGTCTGAGCAGGAATCACCTTATAGGCTATATGTTCTTTTAAAATAAAATCTAAGTCATAGTAGTTAATAAATTCATCCAGATGAAAAAAGAATTGACGATAATGGAAATTTGCCAAGTTATAAAGATTTTTAGCTAAATGGCAAAGTAAAGAGAGTTCTTTTGATTTCTTTACCTGAATGATCTCAGTTAATTTCACTTAAGCACCATTTTGTGATATTAATTGTTGAATTAATGATTTTTTTCGCTTACTATACATCTTCATAGCGAAACAATGCATTAAAGA
>CAZBEU010000438.1:0-7121 GCA_964491005.1 uncultured archaeon
TATAAGTAACAACACCAGTAGCACTTGAGACAGCAACTGTACCTGCAAGATAATTCACCTGTCCTGAAATAACGTCTGCATTATTTTTAGCAAATTCTAAAATATTTCCAATTTCATGATCATTAACTCCTTTAGCAACTGTTGGAACAAGCATTACACCGTATTGGCCTACTTTACGACAATTTTCAATTACTCTTTTTTTCAAAGGCCAAAGATTAACACCTCTTACCTTTTTCCAAGTCTCAGGATCATCTGTTGCATCAAATTGTAAATAAATTGCATCTGCTCCTGCTTCATGTATTTTTCTTGTGTATTCTAAGGATTTTCCCATTCTTACTCCATTAGTAGAAACCATAACTTCTATAAAACCTAATTCTTTTCCAATCTTAATTAATTCCGGTAGATCCTCCCTTACTGTAGGTTCTCCGCCTGCAAATTGGAGCATAGGAGCAGGAGTAGGTTTCATAGATCGAAAATATTTCATTATTTTGACTATATCATCAAAAGAGGGTTCAACCACATATCCTTTTGCACTTGCATTGGCAAAACATATTGGACATGCAAGATTACATCGATTTGTCACATCTATTAGGCATATACAAGGTGCTGATTGATGATTTTCACAAATTCCGCAATCATAAGGACATCCTTTTTTAGTTAATTTTATTCCATCACATACATAAGTTGGCTTGGATGTATTATTTTCAGTTGAACCTATTTTATCCGTAAAATCCTGAGCCCATTTATATTCATCAGGGTTAATAGAAAGCTTATCTTTAAAGTTCCCATGATCCTTACAATCTTTTCGCATCATTACCCAATTGGTTTCTGGATCAACATATATTTCCGCGGGGATTTGCTGTAAACACTCAGGACATAAACTTGTAGTGGTATTTATAATTTCTTCTTTTATCATTAAGCTAACTACTCTTTCTATTATTCTTTTATTTAATAAATATCCTATTTAATCAAATAATTATCTTTTTTTTAAAAATTCTTTGTTAAATCTAATACGATGTTAGATATTATTTAATCCCTTTTAAATCCTTTATTTTTTGAATATTACTCTTATTTTTATTTAACTAATATCTTATAATTATTATATGAATTCTTGATTTAACTATTTTCTTTAAAAAATCTAATTAATAAATTTTTAAATTTTTTCTCTATTAAAATTAACAATCCAAATAAAATTTAACAGAATTTCTAATTTTATAAAATAATAAAAATAAACAATTCAATTGTTAAGAAATAATAGTGATCATTAATTGATATTTCATAAAAAAAAGAATAATCTAAATGATTTTTATGGAAGAAAGAGATCTTACAAAGAGAAGGAGTGAACCAGAATTTAAAATTGATATAGTATCTATAATATTTGTTATTATTGGCTTTGTAGTTTCATGGATTAATATGTGGTTGATAGAAAGTACTCCGCTTCAAGGTAGCGCTCTTTGGAATTTAAAAGTATTTGCTTATTTATCGATTATCTTTACAACTGCAATTCCTTGTGTTATAATTGGAATTAAGAATAGAATCTGGGCATATGGATATATTATTGGTTTTGCAGTAGCTGGACTTCCCTTTTCATTTTTTAATATCTATACAGGGCTATATACCTTTATAACAACATTATTAATATTTTCTATAATGTGGTTAATATTTTGGAAAGCTTGGAGATCTTTAAGTTCAATCAAAACAATCTAAAACTCAAGATAGACAATATAAATTAAAAGAAAGATAAAATTAGTATATAAAAGATATTACTTCAATATTTGAATATCTTCAAAAATTACATCTACCACTTTTTCTATTTGCAGGAATCTGCGTTTAACTTCATCAATATTTCCTTTTTCTAATTCATCTCCAATAATAAATGCTTCATAATAACAATCTTTGACTTCATAACATAATCCTGTTATATGTAAAACATATTTACGAAGATCCAACTGCTTCAATACATCTGATATACCATTTACTAAATCTGGCGAAAATTCTTCTAATTTAATAAGAATTTTTTTAATATTATTAGATTTTGTAGGAAAACAGTTAATCTTTAGGACTTCTTCCCTTGATATAAAAATGAGTAAATAGAAGGAGGCATCAAGCACTTCATTTCTAATTTCATTTGGAAAAATTTTATTTGATTTTAATTCATTATTGTCTATAATAAGCCCTGTGGAAATTTTTTTCTTTTTTATTTCTTCTTTTTCTTCAACCATATGAATTCAACGAAATTAATTTATAAAATTTATAGAATTTAATTAATTTAATTTTATTCACATATTATTTAATCTTTTTTTTTCTTCTGTAGAAAGAAATTAACTTTTAGGTTTTTTTTTTGAAAATTATAAAGATATTCTCTAAGTAGTATCGAAATGATATTTATATTTTTTATCAGAAATCGGTTTTTTATAATAAATCTTAAAAAATTTTTTATATCCATTTTAGAGAGAAGAGTATTAATGCATTTTAAAAACAGTAAAAATGAATACTATAATTCCTTTGGATTTGAAACAGATCATTTCAATAATAATAATCTTAGTCAAAATAGATTTCATGCAATTTATTTTATTGATTATATAACTGGTTCATTGCTATTAAGTAATAAATATACAAAAAAATCAAAGTTATGTAATGCTGATGAAGACCTAATTGGTAGTTTCTTAAATGCTATTAATTTATTTATAAATGAACTAAATAATAATGAAAAAACTGAAGAAACAATACAAGAAATTAATTTTATTGATTCAAGAATTTTATATGAAAGAAAAGGACGTTTAATGATTATTGCCATTTCAAAAAAAACAAATCTATCAATTGAAAGAAAAATCTTGAAAAATATATTATTTGATTTTTATTCTCGTTTTAAATATAAAATAGAACATTTCAATGGAATAATTGATCATGAAATGTTAAATTATGGAAAATTTTTAAATGATTTAGACTTGAATAAACTTTCTCGATTTAATATTTATGAAAATATATAAAAATTTAGAAAATAAAATTTAGTTATCTGTTGGATCTTTTCTTTTCTCTATTTCAGGTTCGATCTTTTTTGAAATACCTTCAATATCGGGTTTTAATTTCATTCTATTTTCATCCATTTCTCTTCTCTTTTCTATTAAAAAACTTTTTTCACTAATAGTTTTTTCAATTAATTTTGAAGTTCCTTCAATATCAGGTTTAATTTGTGCTTTTTTTTCATCTTGTTCTCGTTTTTTATCAATTAAAAAACTTTTCTCACTAACTGTTTTTTCAATTAATTTTGAAGTTCCTTCAATATCAGGTTTAATTTCTTTTCTCTGTTTATCATGTTCTTTTTTTCTTTCCATTAAATAGCTTTTATCTTCAATTGATTTTTCAATTAATTTTGAGGTGCTTTCTATATCAGCTCGAATTTCCTTCCTCTGTTTTTCTTGTTCCTTTTTTCTTTCCATCATATAAGATTTTTCTTTTATAGAATCCTCGATTTTCTGAGATTTACTAATTATATTTGGTTTGATATTTTTTAGGTTTTCATCTTGTTCTCGTTTTTTATCAATTAAAAAACTTTTTTCTTGAACAGATTTTTCAATTAATTTTGATGCTCCTTCAATGTCAAGATTAATATTTGCTATAATTTTATCTTGTTCTTTTTTTTTATCCATTATAAAACTCTTTTCTTGGATAGATTTTTCTATCTTTTGTGATGTAGATTCAAGATCTAATTTAATTCCCTTAAGTTGTCCCTCTTGTTCTCGCTTTTTATTAATCATAAAACTTTTATCTTCAATTGATTTTTCAATTATTCTTGAAGTACCCTTAATATCTGGTTTTAATAATGCCCTCTGTTCTTCTTTCTCTCTTTTTCTATCCATTAAATAACTTTTTTCTTCAATACTTTTTGAAATACTATCCTTACTATGCTGGAAAGATTCTAATCTCTCTTGTTCTGTATTTTTAAGATATTTATCCCGATCTTCTTTCTCTTTTTTATATATCTCATCTACAATTTTCTTCTCTTTTTCAATACTCTCCTTATTTACAACATTTTCCTGATTAGTCAAAATACTCACTTTTCTTTTTATACCATTATAAAATAAATAATCGATCTTGAATTTAAATTTAAATCTTTTATAAAAATAGTTCTAAAGAAAATAAGAAAATAATGAAGTGAATTATAAGATGATTTTATTTTATGCCTATTGGTTCGAACTCTTCTCCTTGAATAGATTCCATTAAACTTAGTACAGTTAATTTTAGATTCAACATTTCCATAACTTCCAGCCATAATTTATTACATTGTTCTGAATTAGAAATAAGACCGCAATTAGTTATTAATTCATTATATATGGATTTTAATCTAATTTTTAGATCATCTTGGTTATCTAAAGAAATATTTTGAGTTTCAATCCATTGATCAATAGCTTTCTTAATATCAACTTCTTGATCACTATTAAGAATATAAGAGACTTCTACTTCTTCGAAACCCTTAATCTTCTTTAAATATTCTTCATCTTTATACATTGGCTTAATTAATAAACCTAAATTGATAATTAAGGGTTGTAATTGTAGTTTTTGTAGAGATTGGGTTAAATAATTTAAAACCTGCTCTTTAGCTGATATTTTAGAATAAGTCAGATATTCTTGGATAAAACGCATTAAGGTATTTTTTATTAATAATTGTTCAAATTCTTTAATAACATCGGGTTTATATTCTAAAGTTTTTTTGATCGTGATAAAGACAGAATTCATCATAGGTTCAATGTCTCGAAACATAGTGAAATGATTTATATAACTAAGTAATTTATCTACAACTTGTTTTTTATAATCATCTGAAATATACCACTCTCTAAAAAATGATTCTAACTCATCATTAGTTTCTGCAATAGATAAAAACCATTTTATTTGATCAAAGTTAAAAGATAGAGACATCCAATAATTTAATAATCTTAGTTATTATTAAATTTTTCTTATCTTTATATCATTCAAGTCCAGTTTTAGAGATATAATAGTTTTTTTTTATAATCGTAAAATTTATATATCAGTATTCGATATATATCATTAACAGATATACCTCACTTATTGAGATATATAATGATAATAAGAAATAATCAAAATGGTTGAGAATAAAAAGATCGCAGACGATTATGAAACCGCTATGAAAAAAGGTTTCATTAGTATGCTAGTGTTATTAGTACTTGAAAAAAATCCTTCTTATGGATATAAAATTAGTAAAGAGATTAATAAAAGAACTATGGGTATATGGGATCCACCATCCTCAACAATGTATACTATATTAAAAGATCTCACTAAAAAAGCTCTAATTGAAATTTATGAAATAAAAGAAGATATGCAAACAAGGATAAGAACAAGGAAATTATATAGAATAACACAAAAAGGTAAAGAGTCTTTAGTATTAATTCTAAAAAAACAAAGAACTATTGAAGATTCAATTGAAACTCTCAGAATGACCTTACTAAATAATAAAGAACCAAAATTACGCTTTGGTCATGGTCCATTTCATTTCTTTTTTCAACAATTAAATGAGAAATCTGATGAAGAAAAACTTGAATTTCTTGAGATTCAGCAAGTAAAAGTTGAGAATAAAATTCAACAATTAAGTGAGGATTTGATAAAATTAAAAGATGCTATAAAAAAAATTAAAGAAAAAAAATAATAGGAAAAATCTTATGGAAGAAAATATAATTGAAGTAGAAAATCTAACCAAAATCTATGAAAATGGAAATGTTTTAGCTGTAGATAATATAGATTTACATATTAAACAAAGGGAGATTTTTGCTTTACTGGGTCCAAATGGAGCAGGAAAAACCACTACTATTAGTATGTTAGCTACGTTATTATCAAATACAGATGGACAAGCATTTGTTAATGGTTATGATATAAAAAAGCATCCGGATAAAGTTAGAAAAAGTATTGGAATCGTTTTTCAAGAACCTTCCTTGGATAGTGATATGAAAGGTATTGAGAATTTAGAAATACATGCAATTTTATATGGAATGCCAAAAAAAATTCGTAATGCTAAAATAAAAGAAGTTTTAAAATTAGTAGATCTTGAAGATAAAGCAGATATATTTGTGAGGAATTATTCCGGAGGAATGAAAAGAAGATTAGAAATTGCAAGGGGTCTTTTACATGAACCTAAAATATTATTTTTAGATGAACCAACTTTAGGATTGGATCCACAGACGCGTAGAAAAATCTGGGAGAAAATTAAAGAATTAAATAAAGGTGAATCAAAAATCACTATTCTCATTACAACCCATTATATGGAAGAAGCAGATGAACTTGCTGATAGAATTTGTATCATGGATCATGGAAAAATAATTGCTTTAGATACATCAAAAAATCTTAAAAAACAATTATCTGGGGATGTTATAGACATTGAATTTGATAAAATAGAAGACATTTCACTATTACCTTCAATAATATCCCAATTAAAAGAAATACCTGGAATAAAACACATTTCTTTAGGAGATTCTAATGAAAATCAAGAAGAAATTCTATTAAATCTTCCTAAAAATATACCTAATGTTGATCCAAATGTCATAAAAGCAAGGATGCAAAAAATGATGCAAGATCCCAGAAAATTATTAATGGCTTGGAAAAATTATCCCATGTCTCAACAAATGTTTCAAGATGCTCCTTTAGAAATGAAAAAGAGAATAGCTAATATGTTTAATGATGATCTTATAAAAGATATTCCTGAAAATATTAGAGAAATCATAATTAAAATTAGGAATGGAGTCTTTGAAGACGATAATAGTCAAGAAATCTCTAAAATCTCAATTTCTTGTGAACATGGAGGAAAACAACTTCCACTTATCATGCAAAAAATAGATCAGAATAAAATTATTGTTAAAAATATATATATGCATCAACCAACGTTAGAAGATGTATTTTTACATTATGTAGGAACAAAAATAAGAGATGAGACTTCAGATCGTACAAAAGATATAAAAAAACGAATTCAAATGAGGCAATTAAGGAGGTGATTGAAAAATGTCTGATTTAAACTTAAAACATGTCGGAATTAATTATCCTGCTGTTTGGATATTGACAAAAAGGGAAGTAGTTGCATTTTGGAGAGATAAAGCTAGAATAATATCATCTTTTGC
>CAZBEU010000439.1:0-2374 GCA_964491005.1 uncultured archaeon
ATCAAATTGATATTATAGTATTAATTAAAAAATCAAATAGTTTGAAATAATTAATTGGTTTTAGAATAAAATTTTTATCATTACAGTACAAAATTTATATACTTATAAAAATAAATGAATAATATGAGCATTCAAATAAAAATTTCTAAAGATAATATTTTTAGATTATATTTATTCATATGGATAATAATCCTAACGCTTATTATATTAATACAATTTTCATTATCAGAATTAAGCTCAGATTCTTTTATTTGGGCACCTTCAGGATGGGCACTATACCTTACGATCTACAACATTTCTCTTATTTTTATCATTATATATGCTTTAATTTTGAATAATAAAGAAATCTTAAAATTTCTAATGATAATTATGGTCTTCTTTTCATTTATTATAGGAAGTTTTAATTTTGGATCAATGATCTATGTGGGGCAGGTAGCTATTTATAATATTATAATGGTGTTTATATTTTATATAATAGGGGTAATTGGGTTCTATTTTTATTTGCTTACTCGAACAGAGTCTTATTAAAAAAAAGACCTTTTCATTAATTAATATTATTATATAGATATGTTTCAAGCAACTGGAATAAAAATAATTTTAAATATTACTAAAAAATTAGTATAATTCATAATCAAGAATCTGTTTCATTTAAAATAATAAAATTTGGTGAAAAAATATTTTTAAAATAAGCAAAAGAAAAAACTTAAAACGATCTAGAAAGAAGGCGGGCTTACCTCCAGGAAGTTTAATAGTTACAGCAGAAAAAAAAATGGAATATACAAAGATTAAAGTAATAGATTATGATAAAGATGAATATATAATAAAAGAATATCTTAAAATAGAAAAAGAAATTAGTGAAATAGATCCATTAAAAATAAGATGGATAATTATCGATGGAATAACAAATATAAACATAATTGAGGATCTAGGTTTTTTCTTTGGTTTTCATCCTTTAGTTTTAGAAGATATCTTAAATACAAATCAATCACCGAAATATGAACATTATGGAGAGTTTATTTTTATCATTTTAAAGAAATTAATTTGGAATAATGAAGATAATGCTTTTACTACAGAGCAAATAAGTTTAATATTAGGTAAAAATTATGTAATCACCTTTCGAGAGCAAGAATCCGATATTTTTAATCCAATAATTGAGAGAATTATAGTACCTAAAGGGAAAGTTCGAGGAATGGGCGCAGATTATTTACTATATACCCTTTTAGATGTTATTATAGATGATTATTTATTAATACAAGAAATGCTTGATGAAACCATAGAAATTATAGAAGATAAACTAATAGAAGATCCTCATATAGAAATATTACATTCAATATATAAATTAAAAAGAAGTATTATTGAAATTAGAAAATCAATATGGCCTGTAAGAGAAATAATTAATAAATTTCAACATGAAGATCAAATATTGACTAGTGATAAAATGCAATTTTATCTAAGGGATATCTATGATCATATTTATCATATAAATGATTCATTACAAAACAGTAGAGATATAATTACTGGAATGCTTGATCTATATTTATCAAGTGTAAGTAACAAAATGAATGATATTATGAAAGTACTTACTATTATATCTACGATATTTATACCCATATCATTTCTCGCAGGATTCTATGGAATGAATTTCCTTGATATGCCTGAATTAAAATCTCCATTTGGTTATCCTATTCTAATATTATTTATGATTCTTATTGCGATTATAATGATTTTATATTTTAAAAAAAAAAAATGGTTATAAAAATAATTATTTTGGACCTATAATACCAAGAATTATCTTATGTACTCCGTTTAGAAGTAATGATAATGATATTAATACAACAATATATCTGCCACCAGCTTCTGGAATTATATAGACTATAATCGAAAATATGATAGTTGCTATACCTATAAATAAAGTATAATATTTAAACCATTTTTCAACTTCTTCTTTCATTTTTATTCCAACAATTATCCTAGAAAACCCAATAATTAAAAGAGCAGTAGCTAATAAATAATACCAAATATCAAGAGCTAAATCAGTATTCCGTATAATCATTATTATTGCAGTGATTCCAATTATTATTGCTATTACCCCTGAAAGAAATCGTGCTTCTGCGTCAACATTTTTAAATTCTCCTTTTGATACTGCATTCACTACTCTTGCTGTTCCAATGAATAATAAACCCATTGAAAGAATAACTACTACAATTATATTAGTAATATCTGGGTAAAACATCGTAATAATTGCAATAAATATTAATATTAGTCCTACTAGTAAATTTGTTGTTCTATAATTTACTTTTTGTATTTTTTCTGTTATTTTTCCCACCTTTAAATTAATTAAAATCTAGGTATTATATTTATCAATCTTTAAAAT
>CAZBEU010000440.1:0-1985 GCA_964491005.1 uncultured archaeon
ACTTAAAAAAGGATTTAATCCTTTAATAATCATAGTGATCCCTATTTTAAAAGATAAATATGAACACAAAATAAGTTCAACACATATCAGAAAAAGTATGATATAGTAAAATTGAATATTATCAGAAAAATCTTTCAAAAAAATATCATTTTTATTAATGATAAATAAAAGGATAAATGAAACATGAAACGTATTTACTTAAAAGAATTTGGTCTATACAAATTAATTCAGGAAAATTTTTTCTTGATTAGCTTTATTCTGCCAAGGATTTAATTCTTTAATTATTCCTTGGCTTTAGTATAATGTTATTATAGTACAAATAATTAATAACTCTATTTTCTACTAATAAAAAGTTATTTTTATCAAAGATAGTTTAATTTATATTCTTTCTAATTAAAGATAGAGCCGTTTTAAGCAAAAAATTTAAATAAATTGATAATTTAGAAAGAATATATACATATTTAGAATAAAAAAAATCTCAAAAATGACAATAAAATTAGAAAAGCAGACAATTAACATTTTCAAGGAACTCAAGAAAATAAAATCAAATTATATTAATGCTTCAGATTTTTCTAAAAAACTTAATATTGACTATATCGTTTTAATGTCCGCTATCAATGATTTAAAGAAAAATGATCTTGGAGATTTTATAGAAAAAGAAGTTAACCAAGTATCGCTAAATAAAGAAGGTATTTTATATTTAGAGAAGGGACTTCCAGAAAGACAATTACTTAATATCTTATTATCAAGCAATTATCAAGAAGTATCACTATCAGATTTTCTTAATATATCGAACTTTGACAAAAAAATTTTCTATGTTGGTATAAATTATATGAAGAAAAATAGATGGATAGCTCAAAGTAAAGTTGGTGATGATATAAAAATAGTACTCATACAAGAAGAGTATCCTGAAACAAATATAGAGTCTTTCCTAAATAAATTCCAAAAGAATAATAATCTCAATTATTTGGATCTTTCAGTTGAAGAAAAGAAAATAATTGATATACTTAATAAAAGAAAATTAGTTAAACGAGAAAATAAAGTTCAAAGACAGATTACATTAACAGAAAAAGGAAAAAAAGTAGTTTTATCTCAAATAAAAGAATTAGAGCAAGTAAGTAAATTAACCTCAGAAATGATTACATCGGGTAGTTGGAAAGATGTTAATATAAAACCCTTTGATATATCTAAACCCGGAAAATTGATTCAAAGTGGTAAAATCCATCCTATGATATACTTAATAAATGAAATTAGAGAGATTTTTTTGTCAATGGGTTTTACAGAGATCAGAGGACCTATTGTTGAAAGCGCTTTCTTCAATTTTGATGCTTTATTTCAACCACAGGATCATCCTGCAAGAGAACTACATGATACTTTTTATCTAAAAAATCCAAAATCTGCAAAATTACCTCAAAATAAAGTTGTTCAAGCTATAAAGGCTACACATGAAAATGGAGGAGATTCTGGTTCTTGTGGATGGAATTATAAATGGGATGAGAATATAGCAAAGAAGACACTCTTAAGGACGCACACAACAGCTACAACGATAAGGAGACTTGCAAAATATTATAAAAATAACGATAAAACACCTATTAAAGTTTTTTCAATTGATAGAGTATTTCGAAATGAGAAATTAGATAAATCTCATTTAGCAGAATTTACACAAATAGAAGGAATTGTTATAGATGAGAATGTTAGTCTCAGTAATTTAATAGGAATCATAGTTGAATTTTACAAAAAAATGGGTTTTGAAAAAATTATAACAAGACCAGGATTTTTTCCATATACAGAACCCAGTATGGAAATATCTGTATATTATGATAAATTAGGAAGATGGTTGGAGATGGGAGGATCAGGCCTATTTCGGCCAGAAGTAACTTATCCATGGGGAATTAAAAATCCAACAAGAGTGCTTGCATGGGGATTAGGGCTTGAACGATTAGCTATGTTAAAATTTCAGAGAGCAGATATAAGAGATTTATATA